>CAMWSZ010000013.1 GCA_947177005.1 uncultured Clostridia bacterium
TTCCAGGGCCTCCACGACGGCCCGGGCTTTATTGACCCGTTCCTGATATTCCTTTTCCGGCACGGAGTCCGCCACAATCCCGCCTCCGGAACGAATAAACACTTTGCCGTTCTTGACAAACGCCAGCCGGATAGCGATACAGGTATCGAGATTCCCGGTCAGATCGAGGTATCCCACCGCGCCGCCGTAGACGCCGCGCTTGTCGTCTTCCAGCTCATTGATGATTTCCATTGCCCGCAGCTTTGGTGCGCCGGAGAGAGTACCGGCGGGCAGCACGGCGTCGAGGGCATCCAGGGCATCTTTATCCTCACGGATTTCGCCCCGCACGGAAGAGCCTAAGTGCATTACATGGGAGAAGCGAAGAATGGACATATAATTTTCCACTTCCACCGTACCGAACTTACTGATTTTCCCCAGATCATTCCGGCCCAGATCAACCAGCATATTGTGTTCGGCGAGTTCCTTTTCATCAGCCAGCAGGTCTTTTTCAAGGGCGGCGTCTTCGGCGGCGGTTTTGCCCCGCGGACGCGTTCCGGCCAGCGGGAAGGTATGGAGGATGCCGTCCTCCAGCTTCACCAGCGTCTCCGGCGATGCCCCTGCCAATTCCATATTTTCGCTGGTAAAATAGAACATATACGGCGAGGGATTTGTTGCCCGCAGAACCCGGTAGGTATCCAGCAGCGAACCGGTAAAGCCAGCCTCCAGACGGTTGGACAGCACCACCTGAAAAATATCGCCCTCCCGAATATACTCTTTCGCCTTTTCTACCATACCACAGTAGGTGGGAAGATCGTAAAGGGGCGTCAGCGGGGAAGTGAGGCGTCCGGGACGGTTTTCCCAAGGAGCGCCGTGTTTCAGCAGTCCGGCCAGACGCTCCAAACGCCCGCAGGCGGCGGGATAGCTCTCGTCCAAATCAGAGGTGTCGGCGTTGGTGATGAGGACAATCCGCTGGCGGTAGTTGTCGAAGGCAACGACAGTTTCAAAGAGCATCAGGTCCATATCCTGAAACCGCTCACGGTCCTGCGCGTCCAGCTTCAGCGAGGGTTCCGCGTATTTGAGGTAATCGTAGGCGAAATACCCCACCAGACCGCCGGTAAAGGGGGGCAGTCCCGGCACTTTCGGGCTTTTATGCGCGTCCAGCAGCTTCCGCAGAACAGGCGCGGGATGTTGGATTTCTGTGCGGACGGTATCCCGGTCACGGATTTGCAGAATGCCGTCCTTGCAGGTGACCTCCATTGTGGGATCAAAGCCTAAAAAGGTATACCGGCCGCAGCCCTCCGCGGCGGCGGCGGATTCCAGCAGAAAGCAGTGGCCGCTTTGGGCGCGCAGGATACGCAGGGCCTGAATAGGGGTGATAAAATCGGAGAGCAGCTCCCGGCTGACGGGAACGCGGCGGTAATCACCGCCGGAGGCCAGCGCACGGGCTTCTTTGAGGGATGGAACATACATAAAAAATTCCTCCAAATCTGGGAACAGACAGTAAAACGCCCGTCCCGACTAACAACAGTTTAGTCAAGGACGGGCGAAAAAACGCTCGCGGTGCCACCTTGCTTCGCGGTCAAAAAAACCGCGCACTCTGCGGGATACCAGCATATCCCCGGCAACTGACGTATGCCTGCACGTCGCAGAATACTGGGCCTTGCGGCTGTTCCCTGCGCCCTCCGTGATCCATTTATCTGCCTGCGTACTATCCGGCTCCCAGCTGCCCGGACTCTCTGTG
Organism: uncultured Clostridia bacterium; assembly: GCA_947177005.1. Classification (GTDB taxonomy): domain Bacteria; phylum Bacillota; class Clostridia; order Oscillospirales; family Oscillospiraceae; genus Pelethomonas. The sequence goes on from CAMWSZ010000013.1 coordinate 1,721, forward strand.
AGGGCACAACAGATTTTATCTTCACATCATCGGTTTCCTCTATGACTTTAGCGTATCATACACCTATCCCCCCGTAATGTCAAGAAGAAATTTCAAGCACCGGCGATTTTTGAGAGCAGCTTGAAACTGAAAATTGGCTGTGATATAATTCAGAGCGGAAAACGAAATATGGAGTATTTTAGAAAATGAACAACAAAGATAGAAAACTACAGGCTGACCGCATATTATATGAATTTGGTTTATTCAAGAAGATAGAGGAAATTGGAAACGCTCATATCATTGGAAGTTATCGAATGGATATGATGGCGTGGAATGATTTGGATATTGACGTTGAAAATGATGCGATGTCTTTGGGAAGGCTGTATGAATTAACTGCATTTATCACAAAAATATTTCACCCACTGTGGTATGAAGCCAAAGAGGAAGTGGACACTGCTGGAAAAAGAGCTTGGTTTCATGGTTTTGAAACCACAATAACCGGGGAATTGTGGAATATAGATTTATGGTTCTTTGATAAAGCAGCTATTTCCAAGGCGGAGTCCTATTGTGATAATATTGTCCGAAATACAAGTCAAGCGCAAAAGGAAGTGATTATGGATATAAAAAGGGGACTAATTAAAAGAGGTATCTATTCTTTTGAGCAATATAAAAGTATTGATGTATATAAGGCGGTTATGGAGAATGGCGTAAAGAACATACATGAATTTCTCACATTATTCAGTTAGGCAGATTTCAGGCTGCGGGCAGTTATCCAATACGGATAACTGCCCATTCAGCCATTATGACGGAAGGAAATGTTTACAGTAAACTCATCTGTTCCCCGTCACTCTCACGCAGCAGCGCGCCGGCAGCGGGCAGGGTGCGGCCGCGGTATCTCGCCAGATTTGTGATGTTTGTCTCCGTAACCGGCTTGACGTCCGTGACCTGATACTTGGGCTTCAGGGTCATCACCTGCACGCCTTGGGTGGTACGGGTAGACTTTGGAGCCAGCAAAGCGGTGCTGAAAATCAATACCCGGACCTCGCTGGAATACATCGCCAGCTCGCAGTCCTCCTTCAAATGTACAAGCGCAGCCAGCGGACTCTTATTGCTGTAAGCGCCTGTCAGCTTCCGGCGGTTGGAGGTTGTGGCGTAGGCCGACAGATCCACCCGTGCCGCCTTGCCGTTCTGGAAGAAGAACAGCAGCGCGCCGGAGTAATCCCCCGGCAGGATCATCTGCACGATGCTTTCGTCCGGGTCCATACCCAGCTTTGAGGGCAGATAATCCCCTAAAACGCTGGCTTTGGAGTCGTCGAAATCCGACAGTCGGACTTTGTAAACCTGCTGTTTGTCCGTAAAGAACATGACCTCGGCTTTGTTGGTGGTTTCCACGCTCTGCCGCAGGCTGTCCTCCTCCTTATACTTCTGCACGTCGGCCATACGCAGGCTCTGCGGCGTAATTTTTTTAAAATATCCCCCGTTTGACAGGAAAATCGTGACGGGATAATCCGGCGTCTCATCCGCCTCGTTGTAGGTCTCGATCTCGTGCTCATAGACAATGGAGGTCAGCCGCGGCTGGGCGTATTTTTTCTTGACGGCTTTCAGCTCGCCGATGATGACTTTTTTCACTCGTGCGGGATCATTGACCAAATCCTGCAAATCGTCGATTTCATCCCGCAGGGCCTCCTCCTCCTGCACCCTTTTTAATATATACTCTTTGTTGATATTCCGGAGCTTGATTTCGGCCACATACTCGGCCTGAATCTGGTCGATCCCGAACCCGATCATCAGATTCGGCACAACCTCTGCTTCGCCCTCGGTTTCCCGAATGATCTTGATTGCCTTGTCAATATCCAGCAAAATCCGTTTCAGGCCCTTCAGCAGATGAAGCTTGTCTTTTTTCTTGTTGAGGGTGAAATAGACCCGCCGCTTTACGCACTCCGTCCGCCAGCCGCACCACTCCTCCAGCAGCTCCCTCACGCCCATTACCCGCGGCATCCCCGCCACAAGAACATTAAAGTTGCAGCTGATGCTGTCCTGTAGGGTAGTGGTCTTGAACAGCTTTGCCATTAGCTTATCTGGGTCTGTGCCGCGCTTGAGGTCAATTGCCAGTTTCAAACCGCTTAAATCGGTCTCATCGCGCATATCGTTCACTTCACGCAGCTTGGAGGCTTTAATCAGCTCCGCAACCTTGTCAATAATCGCCTCTATGGTAGTTGTGTAGGGAATTTCGTAGATTTCAATGATATTTTCACTCTTCAGATACCGGTATTTTCCGCGGATTTTAATGGACCCGCGGCCGGTGTTATATACGTCGTTCAGCGCGGCGGTATCATAGATGATCTCGCCGCCGGTAGGGAAATCCGGTCCCAACAGGGTGGAGGTGAGGTCGCAGCTTGGATTTTTCAGATACGCAATGGTGGTGTCGCACACCTCGCCCAGATTGAACCCGCACAGCTGCGACGCCATACCGACGGCAATTCCCTGATTGGCGGACACCAGAATATTGGGGAACGTCGTGGGCAGCAGAGACGGTTCTTTCATGGTGTTGTCGTAGTTGTCCACAAAATCCACGGCGTCCTGGTCCAGATCACGGAACAGTTCCTGACAGACCGGCGACAGTTTTGCCTCCGTATACCGGCTGGCCGCCCAAGCCATATCACGGGAATACACCCGCCCGAAATTGCCCTTGCTGTCAACAAACGGATGCAGCAGTGCGCCGTAGCCCTTGGACAGACGCACCATTGTGTCATAAATCGCGGCGTCGCCGTGGGGATTCAGGCGCATGGTCTGCCCCACGATATTCGCCGATTTTGTCCGCGCACCGGTCAGCAGGCCCATTTTGTACATGGTGTAGAGCAGCTTCCGGTGGGAGGGTTTGAAGCCGTCGATTTCCGGAATGGCCCGGGATACGATGACCGACATCGCATAAGGCATGTAGTTTGTTTCCAGCGTATCGGTGATCGGCTGCTCCTGCACGGCGGCCTTCAAACCCATTACATTCGGATTGCGGAAATTTTTATTGCCGCCTTTTTCAGGGGCCTTCTTCTTAGCCATAGTCAGTGATTCCTTTCGTTAACGGGGGAGGCGTATCAGGAGATGTCCGCCAGATCCAGGAACTTATACCCCTCGTTTGCAATATGTTCTTTCCGTCCCTGCAAATTGTCGCCCAAAAGCAGGTCAAACATCTGCGCGGTTGCCTCCGCCTCCTCGGGCATTACTTTGATCAGACGCCGGGTTTCGGGGTTCATGGTGGTCAGCCACATCATGTCGGGATCGTTTTCGCCCAGACCCTTGGAACGGTCGATTTTATATTTTTTGCCCTCCAGCTTTTTCACGGTATCCGCTTTTTCCTTTTCCGTATAGGCAAACCAGGTCTTTTCCCCGCTGGTGATCTCATACAGCGGCGACTCGGCGATATATACATAGCCCTCCTGAATCAGCGCCGGACACAGCCGGTAGAGCATGGTCAGAATCAGGGTGCGGATCTGGTAGCCGTCCACGTCGGCGTCAGTGCAGATGACAACCTTGCTCCAGCGCAGATTATTGATATCGAAGGAATTCAGATCCTTTACGTGCTTGTTCTGTACCTCCACGCCGCAGCCCAGAACTTTAATCAGATCCGTGATGATCTCGCTCTTGAAGATTCTTGGATAGTCCGCTTTCAGACAGTTCAGGATTTTTCCGCGCACAGGCATGATCCCCTGAAATTCGGAATCCCGGCCCATTTTCACGCTGCCCAGCGCACTGTCGCCCTCAACGATGTAAATCTCCCGGCGGGATACATCCTTTGTCCGGCAGTCCACAAATTTCTGCACGCGGTTAGAGATATCAATTGAGCCTGACAGTTTTTTCTTAATATTCAGACGGGCTTTTTCCGCCGTCTCACGGCTCCGCTTGTTGATTAACACCTGCTCCGCAATGCGGGCGGCGTCGGCGGGATTTTCGATAAAATAGATCTCCAGACGGCTTTTCAGAAATTCCGCCATGCTGTCCTGAACAAACTTGTTGGTTATCGCTTTTTTGGTCTGGTTTTCGTAGCTGGTTTGTGTCGAAAAATTGTTGCTGACCAGTACGAGACAGTCCTCGATATCGGCCCATGTGATGCGGGCCTCATTTTTCTGATACTTGCTGTTCTGCCGCAGCCAGGCGTCTATGGCGCTGACAAAAGCAGATTTTGTGGCTTTTTCGGGACTTCCGCCGTGCTCCAGCCAGCTGGAGTTGTGATAATGCTCAATAACGGCGGTTTTGTTGGAGAAGCAGCAGGAGACGGATAATTTGACCTTGTAATCTTCCTTATCCGCCCGGTCACGGCCCCGCCGTTCACTCTCCCAGAACACGGGCTCCGTCAATGTGCCCTCGCCGGCCAGTTCCCGCACATAGTCGGCAATGCCGTTCTCATAGAAAAATTGCGTCTCCTCAAATTTGCCCGGCTCTGTTTCAACTCTCAGAAGAAATGTAATCCCTGCGTTCACCACCGCCTGCCGTTTCATGATCCCGGCAAAATAACCGGGCGGGACGGCGATATCTGTAAAGACCTCCAAATCCGGAAGCCAATGGGTTTTTGTCCCGGTTTTCCTGCGCTTCAGGGGCGTTTTCGTCAATTCCTGACCCGTTTCCCCGATGATCTTTCCCTTCTCGAAATGCAGCTGGTACTCAAATCCCTCCCGCCAGACGGTAACGTCCATATAAGCGGAGGAATACTGCGTTGCACAGGCGCCCAGACCATTCAGGCCCAGCGAATACTCGTAATTTTCCCCTTCATTGTTGCCGTATTTTCCGCCCGCGTACAGCTCGCAGAAAACCAACTCCCAGTTCCACCGTTTTTCCTTTTCGTTCCAGTCTACGGGACAGCCCCGGCCCTGGTCCTCCACTTCTACGCTGTGGTCCAGAAAGCTGGTGACGGTAATCAAACGCCCGTGGCCCTCCCGCGCCTCGTCAATGGAGTTGGAGAGGATCTCAAAGACAGCGTGCTCACAGCCCTCCAGACCGTCGGAACCGAAAATCACGCCGGGGCGTTTCCGCACGCGGTCCGCACCCTTGAGGGCGCTGATGGATTCATTGCCGTAATTTTTTTGCATGTTGTTAACCATAAATTCCCTCCGCCGGTTAGATTGCAATATGAATGATAGTTTATCAAATTTATTTGTCGATGGCAAGAGAAAAAACAAAAGTTCCCTTATAACTTTTTACAAAGGACCGCCGGTGGAGCAGTCCCGTTAGACTTGTTCTTGCGAAATTTGCCGCAGCGTGGTAGAATGAAGAATAAGAATACGAAACAGGGGATTATAAAAGGGGGAATAACACTCTGAAAAAGAACCTGAAACGCATTTATTTAGAGATTACAAACGTCTGTAATCTTCACTGCGATTTCTGTCCGGGCACACGGCGGGAAAAATCCTTTCTGTCACCGGAAAAATTTCGAGTTTTGGCCCGGCGGGTACAGCCCTATACAAACTATCTGTACCTGCATGTCATGGGGGAGCCGCTGCTGCATCCGCAGCTGGGGGAGCTTCTGCGAATTACGGAGGAACTGGACTTGCGCGTTTGCCTGACCACAAACGGCACGCTGTTGACCCAACAAAAAAATCTGCTGCTGTCCGCGAAAAATCTTCATAAAATCAGCGTTTCCCTACACAGCATGGAGGGAAACCGTACCGGAGATTTAAGCCAATATCTCAATGAAGTCTGGGATTTTTCCGCCCGGGCCGCACGGCAGGGGATGATCTGCGCACTGCGTCTTTGGAATGCTGGCGGAGCGGATTTGCGAAACGGGGAAATCCTTGCGTATCTCGCCGGGAAATTGGGGACGCATCCGCTTGACCTGCCGCAGCCCCGGGCGGGCAGCTGGAAACTTGGGGAGCGTTTATATCTGGAACAGGCGGAAAAATTTGACTGGCCGGATCTGGCGGGGCCGAAGACCCGAACACGTTTTTGTCTGGCCCTTCGGGAGCAGGCGGCGGTGCTGTGCGACGGGACGGTTGTGCCCTGCTGCCTGGACCATGAAGGGGATATTTTGCTGGGGAATCTGCTGGAGCAGGAGTTTCAGGAAATTTTGGACAGCCCCCGGGCACGGGCACTCTACAACGGCTTTTCGCAGGGAAAACCTGCGGAGGCTTTATGCCGCAGGTGCGCGTATGCAGAGCGTTTTGGACGGAGAGGGTGAGAGAGACGGAAAAACAGGAGATACTAAATGCAATTGCCGTGCCGCTGCTGGCGTGGTATGACGTCCACAAGCGGACACTGCCCTGGCGTGGAACAAAGGACCCCTATCAGGTGTGGGTATCCGAGATTATGTTGCAGCAAACACGGGTGGCGGCGGTTTTGCCCTACTATGAGCGCTGGATGAGGGAACTGCCGGACGTGGAAGCTTTGGCAGCGGTGGAAAACGAACGGCTGATGAAGCTGTGGGAGGGTCTGGGATATTACAGCCGGGTCCGCAATATGCAGAAAGCCGCCAAAATGCTCCTCACGGAGTATAATGGAAAATTCCCGCAAACCAGTAAAGAGCTGTGCCGGCTCCCCGGCATCGGCAGCTATACCGCTGGGGCGATTGCGTCGATTGCGTTTGGTGAGGCGGTCCCGGCGGTGGACGGAAACGTGCTGCGCGTGGCGGCCCGTACTGCGGGTATTGCGGACGATATCATGGACCCCAATACCCGAAAATTGTTTCAGAAAATGATGGAGAAAGCGGTCCCAAAGGAACGCCCGGGGGAGTATAATCAGGCGCTGATGGATCTGGGGGCCGTGGTCTGCGTCCCCAACGGCGCGCCGGACTGCGGACAATGTCCGCTGGCGGGGCTCTGCGTGGCGAACCGGCTGGAGCTTCAAAATACACTGCCGGTACGCGCCAAAAAGGCAAAACGCCGGGTCGAGGAGCTGACACTGTATCTGCTTGTGCGGGGGGACCAGATCGCTATGCGGAAGCGCCCGGAGGAGGGACTGCTGGCAGGATTGTGGGAGTTTCCCCACGTGCCCGGAACGCTGGATGAAACTGCTGCGGCGCAGGTCTTGCGTGGGTGGGGCGTCACGCCGCTGGAATGGCAGAAAAAAATAACCGGCAAACATATTTTTACCCATGTGGAATGGCATATGACCGGATATCTGCTGACCGTGAGAGGCGGCGGAGAGGATTTTTTATGGGCCGGTGCAGAGACCTTGCAGACATTGGCGGTGCCGTCGGCGTTTGGAAAATTCCTCGAACACGCCTTGCGCCGAATGAACAGCCGTTGAAGCGCCGGAACAGTCCGCAAAAATACAGGGCAATTGCAATGATAACAATCGCCCTGCATTTTGCCGGTAAGGGGTTTCCAGCAGGTCACCATACAAACGGGATCACTTTATATTTTACCTTCTTTTTATATTCGGTATAGCCATGTAATTCGGCTTCAAGGACTTTTTCTTCACTGCGAATTCTTTTAGCTATAAGTACAGGATATGCAAGAAAGATTACCGCAGAAAATACAGAGCCAAGTACAAACGGCATAGAGAAAAACAATATGAAAGTTACACAGTACATGGGGTGGCGCACAATTCCATATAATCCTGTGTCAATTACTATTTGTCCAGTCTGCACCTCTATTGTTCGGGATAAATAGGTGTTTTCCCGTAAAACTTCGGCATACAGGATATAGGCCAGCAAAAAAGCAATTGCACCTATCCAGGATATGGAATCCGGCAAAACAATCCACTGAAAGCGAAAATTCAGCCCTGCCACCACAAATCCCAAAATGAACATTATTCCGCTGGTCTTTATAATCATTCTTTGCTCCGCTTCTTGTTCTTTAGCGTTCAAACGTTTCCTCAAAAGCTCTGGATTTTTAACCATCATGACGATTCCAGCAAAAAACATAGGTACAAACAATATCCCCATAAAAAGCCAGGCGTTCCAATAGGCAAGTGTTCCGGCAGGTAAAAACAGCAGTATGCCTATTAGGACCACACCAAATGTAAATTTTATGATGGCTTGAAAAAGTAATTCTTTAGTCACTTTTATATCCTCCATATTTAACTTTTTAATGCATCTTATCATAGCAATATGCCGCTGTAAAGGATTACTGGTAAAATCGCCGGAGTTTTTAGCACCAACACTTAAATTGAAAAGGGACTTTGTGAAAACGGTCTTTACCTTTTCTGCTTTTTTTGCTATAATACTATAATTATTTAGAGATCATATTAAACAGCCGGTGCAGAGAAGGGAGGATGCCGCTATGAAATATACAAGGTGGACAGACGGAGAGTACGACCAGAACGCCGCAGAAAGACTGCGCAAGGCAGGATTTCCGAAGCTGCTGTCCGCAGTTCTGGCGGCGCGGGGCGCTGTTACTCCGGAGGACGGCCGGGCGTTCCTCCAGCGGGAACCGGCCCTTTCCTACTCTCCGTTCCTGATGAAGGATATGTCCAAAGCGGCGGAACGCATCAGCCGCGCTATCGACAGCCATGAGCGCGTCGCGGTGTTCGGCGATTACGACGTGGACGGCATCACCGCAACCGTCCTGCTGGTGGATTACCTGCGTTCGAGAGGAGCGCAGTGCCTGAAATATATCCCCCGCCGCGTGGAGGACGGCTACGGTCTGGGCCGCGATGCCCTGCGCTCCCTGCGGGAACAGGGCGTCAGCCTTGTCATCACCGTGGACTGTGGCATCACCGGCGTGGAGGAGGCCGCGTATGCAAAAAGCATCGGCTTGGATCTGGTCATCACCGACCACCATGAGTGCAAGGACCGTCTGCCGGAGGCCGTGGCCGTCGTGGACCCCCGGCAGCCCGACTGTCCCTACCCCTTCAAACATCTGGCGGGCGTGGGCGTTGCGCTGAAGCTGGTTTTGGCGCTGGACCCCCAAAACGCCGCCGCCCTCTTTGACCGCTACTGCACCCTCGCCGCCATTGGCACCGTTGCGGACGTGATGCAGATGACGGGGGAAAACCGGACCATCGTCTACCGCGGCCTGCAAACCATTGCCGGCACCAGCTTTATCGGTTTGCATACCCTGTTAGACGAGACCAGCCTGCTGGAGAAAGAAATTACCTCCACACAGATTGGCTTTGTCCTGGCCCCCCGCATCAACGCCGCCGGACGCATGGGCGAGGCGGAACTGGCCGCCGACCTGCTCCTCACCGATGACCCACAGGCCGCCGGCAGAATGGCAAGACAGCTCTGCGGCCTCAACCGGGAACGGCAGGCGGTGGAACAGACGATTTTTGCTCAGGCCGTGGAGCAGATCGGCGGCCTGCCCGACTGTGAACGCAGTGCGCTGGTACTGTCCAGCGACGTATGGCATCAGGGCGTGGTGGGCATTGTGGCGTCCCGTCTCAGCGAAAAATATTCCTGCCCCAGCTTTATGATTCATCTGCAAAACGGTATGGGCAAGGGCTCCTGCCGCAGTTACGGAGGCTTTAACCTCTTTGCCGCACTGGAATCCTGCTCCGATCTGCTGGTGGATTTCGGCGGCCACGAGCTGGCGGCGGGCTTCAATATCCGGGAGGAGGATATCCCGGCCTTCCGGGAACGCATGAACCGCTGCGTCTGCGACTACTGCAACGGCAAAACGCCGGTGTCCTCTTTGACGGTTGACGTGGCGCTGGACCGTCCGGAGAGCATCACGCTGGAGGAAATGGCCGAGCTGAACCGTCTGGAGCCCTACGGCGCGGGCAATAACCGCCCCGTCTTTGCCCTCATGGGCGCACGCATTGAGAGCCTGCAAAACGTGGGCCAGAACCGGCACCTGAAACTGCGTTTGAGCAAGGGAAACTGCCATTTTGACGCTATCTTTTTCTCCACCACCGCCGAGGAGTGCGGCGTGGCCGCCGGAATGCGTGTGGACGCCGCCTTCTACCTTCAGATCAATGAGTTCCGCGGCGCCAGCAGCGTACAGCTGCAAATGGTGGACCTGCGTCCCGCAGTGGGACCCAGCGTCAAGGAGCGGGGCAGTCTGGAGCTGGTGGAGCGGCTGATTGCCGGGGGGCGCGTGACCGCGCAGGAGGCCTGCCGCCTGCTGCCGGAACGGCGGCAGTTTGTGTCGCTCTGGCGGGCCATCCAGCGGCTGGAACGGGAGGGCGGTTCGCCGGAGGGCCGCCTGCCTACCCTGCGGCGTCTGGCCGGAGAGGTCAGCGGCGCGGAGCCGTTCCTCCGTTCGGCGCTGGGGGTGGAGGTCTTTGCCGAGCGCGGTTTGATCACCCTGTCCGTACAAAAGGATATGATGATCGTGAGACCCCGGCCGGGCCGGAGGGCGGATCTGGAGCAGAGCGCCTACGTGCGCCGCCTGCGGCAGATTCTGGGACAAAACGAGAAGGGGGAACGCTGACTTATGGTCACGGTTGAAGAGCGGTATGAGCATCTGGAAAAGACGATTCGGGGATATAATATTTCCGCCGATTTCCCGCAGATCCGTACAGCCTATGAATACGCCAGGGAGCACCACGGTACGCAGATGCGCCGTGACGGCACTCCCTTTATTACCCACCCGATTCAGGTGGCGCAGATCGTGGCGGAGATGCGGCTGGACAGCGAGTCCATTATGGCCGCTCTGCTCCATGACTGCATTGAGGACACCGAGGTGTCCTATGAGGATATTGCGAAACAGTTCAGTCCCACCATTGCCGATATCGTGGACGGCGTCACCAAGCTGACCCGGGTGAAGTACAACAGCATGGAGGAGGAGCAGATGGAAAATCTGCGGAAAATGCTGTTTGCCATGAGCAAGGATATCCGGGTCATCCTGATTAAAATCGCGGACCGCCTGCATAATATGCGTACAATGGAATACCAGACGCCCGCCAAACAGAAGAAAAAATCCCTTGAGACAATGGAGATCTACGCGCCTATCGCCCACCGGCTGGGAATGCAGCGGATGAAATGGGAGCTGGAGGACCTGTCGCTGAAATATCTGGACCCGGTGGCGTTCAACGACATTGAGGCCCGTCTGGAAACGGAAAAGGTGGCTCACGGACAGTTCTTGAGCAATGTTCAGGAACAGATCCAGAAACGCCTTGCCGGGCTGGGCATCGAAAACGGCACCGTCTACGGACGTGTCAAGCATCCTTACAGCATTTACCGCAAGATGTATACCCAGGAGAAAACCATCGAGGAGGTCTATGATCTCTTTGCCTTCCGTGTCATCGTGCATACCGTGGCGGACTGCTATAACGTCTTGGGTGTGGTCCACGACCTGTACCGTCCGATTCTGGGCCGCTTCAAGGACTATATCGCCACCCCAAAGCCGAATATGTATCAAAGCCTGCATACGACGGTCGTCGGGGAAGAGGGCATTATGTTCGAGGTGCAGATCCGTACCTACGATATGCACGCCATTGCGGAATACGGCGTCGCGGCCCACTGGAAATACAAGCAGAACATCACCGCCAACGGCGGCGAGGGGATGTATGAGTGGATTCGCCGCCTGCTGGAAAATCAGGAGGACGCCGATGCGGAGGAATTTATCCACTCCCTGAAAATCGACATGTTCTCCGACGAGGTGTTCGTCTTTACGCCCCGGGGCGACGTAGTGAACCTGCCCGCGGGCTCCACGCCTATTGATTTTGCGTATTCCATTCACAGCGCCGTGGGCAACACCATGACCGGCGCAAAGGTCAACGGCCGCATGGTCGGCTTTGACTGCCAGCTCCACAACGGAGACATTGTAGAGATCAGTACCTCCAAATCCGCCCACGGACCCAGCCGTGACTGGGTGAAGATTGCCAAGAGCAGCGAGGCCCGCAGCAAAATCCGGCAGTGGTTCAAGCGGGAACGCCGGGAGGAGAATATCGCACAGGGCCGGACGTCGTTTGAGAGCGAGCTGAAGCGCACCGGACTGGCCATTCATCAGGTCACAGACCCCTCGGTCCTGCCTATTATCCTGAAACGCATGAGCTTCCAAAGCCTGGACGATATGTATGCCGCCATAGGTTACGGCGGCTATACCGCGCTGAAAGCAGTGAACCGGATTCGTGATGAGCTGCGGCAGATCAGCCGAGCGGAGGCGGTGGCGAAGGCCGCGAAGGAAGCGGCCGAAAAAGCCGAAAGAGAAGCCAGAGAAAACCGGTACGTCCCGCAGAAGATGAAGAGCGAAAAGGGAATTATTGTTGAGGGACTGTCGAACTGCCTGGTCAAATTCTCCAAATGCTGTTCCCCGGTCCCGGGTGACGAGATCGTGGGTTTTATCACCCGCGGCTACGGCGTATCCGTTCACCGCCGGGACTGCCCCAACGCTAACCCGGAACGCTGTCCGGCGGAGCAGGGACGGTGGATCAAGGTGTCCTGGAGCGATGAGTGCTATGAGTCCTATAATACCTCGCTGGAGGTCATCTGCAAGGACCGCCCCAATCTGCTGGTGGATATCTCCACTGTTTTGAGCACCTGCAAGGCGCCGGTGGCGGGCCTGAATATTCATACCACCGCCGACGGCTTCGCGCTGTTCCACATGGTCATCTCCGTCTCCAACGCGGCGCAGCTGGATCAAATCATGCGGAAAATGTATCAGATCTCCAGCGTGATGAAAGTAAACCGTCCTGCGGGATAACTGTTAAAAGAGGGTGTTTTTACATGCGAGCGGTCGTTACCCGCGTGCGTTCGGCCTCGGTCGAAATTGAGGGGAAAATCAGGGGGGCTATTGGCAGGGGATATCTGGTCCTGCTGGGAGTCGGTCCCGGCGACACCCCGGATACCGCCGTGAAATTGGCCGGTAAAATCTGCAATCTGCGGATTTTCGAGGATGAAAACCATAAGATGAATCTGAACCTGGAGCAGGTTGGAGGGAGCATTTTAGTCGTCTCCCAGTTCACCCTGTATGCCGATACCTCCAGCCGCCGTCCCGGATTTTCGGGTGCGGCCAAGCCGGATCTGGCGGTCCCCCTGTACGAACGCTTTATGGACTGCTGCCGGGAACGGGGCTTTACGGTGGAGCATGGGGAATTCGGCGCGGATATGCAGGTGGCGTCGGTCAACGACGGGCCTGTTACCATTCTGCTTGAGTGTTAGATCTGGAAAGGAGCGTGTGCAGCGTGCTGTTTGATAAGGTTGTAGTGGACCCTATTGGTACGAATTGTTACCTGCTGGGGGATGAAAAGGAAGGAGTGTGCGCCGTCGTGGACCCGGGCGGCTCCCCGGATCTGGTTCTGGATATGATCGCCCGCAGCGGCCTGAAACCCCAAATGGTCCTGCTGACCCATGCGCATTATGACCATGTGGGCGCTATCCCGGACCTGCTGGCGAAGTATCCGGATTTGCAGGTGTATGCCCATGAAAAGGAGCTGTGTCCCGCGGACACTGCCCCAAAGCCCCGGTATTTTCTCCCGCATTTGGGAGAAAACCAGCGCACCTATGACGAGGGCGATACCCTCCAGCTGGGCGGCCTGACTATTCGGGTCCTCCACACCCCAGGCCATTCCGCCGGTTCGGTCTCCCTGCTGGCGGAGGATTTGATGCTCACCGGCGATACCCTCTTTGCCGGTTCCTGCGGACGCACCGATCTGCCGGGCGGGAATACGGCGGCAATTATGCGCTCTCTGGCGAAGCTGGGCCGCGCCGCGGAGGACGGAAAAATACTGGCCGGCCACGGCCCCGCCAGTACGCTGCGGGAGGAGTTGGCGCATAATCCCTATCTGCGTCAGGCAATGGCGCAATGAAGCTGATTTTTCGGGGCCATGATTACCGCTATGCGGTGGAACAGAGCCTGCTGGCCTTTTTCCCGGAACAGCGTCCCGTCTACGAGGGCGAGGAGGCGGATACCGCCATTGTTACCCTTTCCGCCGGACGTGTGCTGCATACCGCCGCCACCACCCTGACCGTCAACGGCAGGACGGCAAAAGGGGTGTCCCGTATGGAGATCCCCGGGGAGGAGGACCCCTATGAGCAGGAGCGTCTCAAACAGCGGATCGTCAAGCTGAGCTTTTTCAAGGCTGCACGGTCGCTCACCGGCGTCACCCCCGCCTGGGGAGCGCTGACCGGCATCCGTCCGGCGAAGCTGGCGGCGGGCCTGCTGGAAGAGGGACATACGCCCCATGAAGTAGACCGGACGCTGCGGGAAACCTATTTCGTCTCCTCCGCCCGCCGGACGCTGTGCGTCGAGTGTGCGCAGGCAGGGCTGAAAGCCAAACGCGGCTTGCAGCCGGAGGACATCTCCTTATATGTGGGAATCCCGTTCTGCCCCACCAGATGCGCCTATTGCAGCTTTGTCAGCAACAGTGTGGAGAAGTCGTTCCATTTGATTGAGCCGTATCTGGAGACCCTTTTTGCCGAGATCGACAGTGCTGCGGAAATGGTGAAGGACCTGGGCCTGCATATTAAATCGTTCTATATGGGCGGCGGTACGCCCACCACTCTGTCCGCCCCCCAGCTTGACCGCCTGCTGGGACGCCTGGCGGAAAAATTCGATTTCAGCGGCCTGATCGAGTCCACCGTGGAGGCCGGGCGTCCGGATACAATTACAGAGGAAAAACTGTTGGCACTGCGGAAAAACGGCGTGAACCGCATCAGCGTGAACCCGCAGACCATGGAGGACCATGTTCTGAACGCCATTGGCAGGCGTCATACCGCGGACGATATCCGCCGGGCCGTCGAACTGGTACAGCGGGCGGGTTTTCCCCATGTGAACATGGACCTGATCGCCGGACTGCCGGAGGATACGCCGGAGGGGTTCAAGAGGTCCTTGGACGAGGTCATCGGCTTCGGCACGGACAATGTCACCGTGCATACCCTGTCCCTGAAAAAGGGAAGCCGGATTACTTTGGAGGGCACTCGTATCCCCACTGTCGGGGAAGTATCGGAGATGCTGGACTACGCCGGTCCCACCCTGCGCGGCGCGGGATTCGGACCCTATTACCTGTACCGCCAGAAATATATGTCCGGCAGCTTCGAAAATACCGGCTGGCGCCGTCCCGGCGGCACGGGCTGGTATAATATCTATATTATGGAGGAGCTGCACTCGATTCTGAGCCTGGGCGCGGGCGGTTCCACAAAAATGGTAGACCCGGTGCGCAACAGAATCGAACGAGTCTTTAATCTGAAATTTCCACAGGAGTATGTCCAGCGTCCGGAGAAAATAACGGCCAATCAGGAGGCATTCCGGGCGTTTTATCGAGGAACATAACGCGGAGAAAGGAGAAAACCATGTCTTACTCTCTCGGTCAGATCAACGACGCGGTCCGCACGGACCCGCTGGGCTTTGCACAGGAGTGCGACGAGAATTACAACAGGAACATTGAAAACGCCGCCCAGAAAATTGCGGACAATCTCTCACGGTCCCGAATCGTCCTGCTCTCAGGACCATCGGGCAGCGGCAAAACCACCACAGCGAAAAAGATTGAGGCGAAGCTGGAGAAAATGGGCATCCATTCCCACGCGATTGCCATGGACAACTATTTTCTCACCGTGGACCCGGAGACCTGTCCCCGCAACCGGGAGGGGGGAATCGACTATGAATCCCCCTTCTGTCTGGATATCGACCTGCTTAACCGGCATTTCCGCGAGCTGGACCGCGGGGAAAAAATTCTGGTCCCCAAATTTGAGTTCGCCCGGCAGATGCGCTCCGCCATTAAGTCACATCCTCTCCAGCTGGGAAGGGATGAAATCGCTATTTTTGAGGGCATCCACGCCCTCAACGACATCTTTACCGGCAAAAACCGGGACGCCATGAAGGTCTATATCTCGGCCCGCTCCAATGTTGTTGACGGCGGAGAGGTGGTCTACAAGGGGACCTGGATGCGTCTGGCCCGGCGCGCCATTCGGGACTCCAAATTCCGTGCCTGGGAGCCGGATGTGACCGTCAGGCTGTGGGCAGGCGTCCGCCGGGGCGAAAAGCTGTACATCTCCCCCTATAAGGAGAACGCAGATATCAAATTCGACAGTTCCCTGCCCTGCGAGGTAAACGTCATCAAGGCGTTTGCCCAGCCAGCCTTTGAACGGCTGCATATGTCGCCGGAAATGGAGCGGTACAAGGAGATCCGGCATCTGGTGAATGCATTCCCCAAATTCGAGACGCTGGACGAAAAATATGTGGCGCCGGACTCCCTGCTCCGTGAATTCATCGGCGGCGGCATCTACGACGGCGGCTGAGGTCCTGGGCGGGTCTTGGGCGGACGGCCAATGCGCTGCCTTTTGTCACGGGAATTTCTGCCCGGTAACGAGGGACACACCTGAAGGAAGCATTTAGCCGGGCAGGCAAATCCGCAGGCATGACCGCGCCTGTTCCGCCGTATAATTTAGCATCAACAATAAAAGAGGTACTCCATGTCCAGAGAAAAGAAGCAGTCGTTCATGAGCGGCGTCACCGTTATGGCTATCTCCACCATATTTGTCAAGATTTGCGGCGCGATTTACAAGATCCCGTTGGGAAATATCTTGGGAAAGGTGGGCGTTACCTATTTCAACAGCGCCTACAATATTTATTCGGTCCTGCTTACGCTGTCCACCACGGGCCTGCCGCTGGCCCTGAGCAAGCTCATCAGCGAAGCGCACAGCACCAACAGCCGTACACAGATCCGCCGCTGCTTCTATACGGCAATGACCTTGTTTGTCGGGCTAGGCATTCTGGGCACAGCCGCCATGTTCTTCCTCGCGGAACCAATGGCGGCCATGATGAATAATTCCCTGGCCAGCCAGTCCATCCGGGCCCTCAGCATCTCCGTTATCTGCGTATCCATTATGTGCGCCTACCGGGGGTTCGCGCAGGGGCGTCAGAATATGGTGCCGACGGCGGTGTCGCAGTTTATTGAGGCGTTTGTCAAGCTGGCGGTGGGTATGCCGCTGGCGTGGTATCTCCTCCGGGCCGGCAGGCCGCTGGAGACCGTCGCCGCGGGCGCGATTGTGGGCGTCAGCGCCGGAGCGGTGCTGGCAATGCTCTACATGATCCGGAACTACCGCAAAAACCGCGCCCCCATTCTCTGGGGCACGGACGTCCCCCAAAGCTACGGCAGGATTGTCCGGCGGCTGCTGGGGCTGGGCATCCCCATTACCATCGGGCAGGCCGG
Organism: uncultured Clostridia bacterium; assembly: GCA_947177005.1. Lineage (GTDB taxonomy): Bacteria > Bacillota > Clostridia > Oscillospirales > Oscillospiraceae > Pelethomonas. Next base: position 18,662 of record CAMWSZ010000013.1, read on the forward strand.
TATGAGCCTGCTCACCCTACTGGACCAGTCCATCATTCTGGGGCAGCTGCAAAATGTGCTGGGACTGACGGAGGAGCAGGCCTCCGGCCTGAACGGCGAGTACACCTTCAGCAGCAATCTGTTCAATCTGCCCGCGGCGTTCCTGCCGGCCATCACGGTCAGCCTGATCCCGGCTATATCGGTGGCCGTGATGCGGAAAAACCACCGGGAGGTGAACCGCGTGGTGGGGACGAGTTTCCGCCTGATTGCGGTTTTGGCCATACCGGCGGGCGTGGGACTGTCGGTGCTGTCCACGCCCCTCATGCGCCTGATGCTGCCCAAACG
>CAMWSZ010000014.1 GCA_947177005.1 uncultured Clostridia bacterium
GCGGAGGGCTGATGGATCATGATCTCCGCGTTGGGCAGCGCCAGCCGTTTGCCCTTTGCGCCGGATGAGAGCAGGAACGCCCCCATGCTGGCCGCCATGCCCACACAGATGGTGGAGACATCGCACTTGAGATACTGCATGGTATCGTAAATCGCCATACCGTCGGTGACGGAGCCGCCAGGGCTGTTGATATACAGCTGGATATCCTTATCCGGGTCCTGCGCCTCCAGATACAAAAGCTGGGCCACCACCAGACTGGCCGTGGTAGCGTTCACTTCCTCGCCCAGAATGACGATGCGGTCATTGAGCAGACGGGAAAAGATGTCATAGGACCGCTCCCCCCGGTTGGTCTGCTCAACTACATATGGAACTAAACTCATAGTATATAAACCTCCTGTATGATTGCGCTCCCTCCCGCTAAAGGGTGCCTCTGCGCTATAATAACCAGATCCGGTAATTTTTAGTACAGGCAATCAGTCCGGCTCTTCAGCGGGCGTCTCCACAGGTTCCGCGGCTTCCTCCGTCTTTTTCTTTGTGGTTTTTCTCACGCGCTTTTTCTTGGGAGCTTCCTCCTCCGCAGGTTCCGCGGCCTCCTCCGTGACAGGTTCCGCAGCCTCCGTCAGCTCCGGCTTGACTGCCACCGCGCTGTCCACAACCACCTTGATCGCCTGATTGCGCAGGTACTGCTCCCGGATATAGGGTTCCTCCATGTACTTTTTGAGGGTTTCCACGTCCATACCGGCCTGTTCGGCCTGCCGCTTATACTCGTTCTCCACGTCCTCGTCTGTGGCCTCGATATTTTCCTCTTTAATGATGGCGGCCACAGCCAGATCCAGCCGCACCTGACGCTCAGCCGGTTCCTTTGCCTGCTCCAGCAGGAGGTCCGGATTGCTGTTGGTCATTTGCAGGTACTGCTCCAGAGACATGCCCTGGGCCTGCACCTGACGGGCAAAGTTCTCCACAAAAGCGTGGGCTTGGTCTTCGATCATGTCGACGGGGATATCGGCCTCAAGGCCCTCGGCGACCTTATCCATGAGAACGTTCTCGAACTCCCGGTTGACGGCGTCCTCCCGCTGTTCGGTCATCTTCCTGCGCACATCCGCCCGCAGCTCGTCCAGCGTGTCGAACTCGGATACGTCCATAGCGAAATCGTCGTCCAGCTCAGGGACCTCCTTCACCTTCACGGCGTTGACCTTCACATGGAACACGACGGCTTTTCCCGCCAGATCCGCATGGTAGTCCTCAGGGAAGGTGATATCAATATCCTTCTCTTCACCGGCCTTCATGCCGATGAGCTGCTCTTCAAAGCCGGGGACGAACTGTCCGGAGCCGATGCCCAGATCATGATTCGTTGCCTCACCGCCGTCAAAGGGTTCATTGTTGAGATAGCCCTTGAAATCAATATTTGCGATATCGCCGTCCTGCACCTCACGGTCCTGGTCCACCAGACGGCTGTTGCGGTCCGCCATATCCTCCAGCTGTTTCTGCACGTCCTCATCCGTAACGTTCACCTCGGACTTCGGCGCCTCAAGGCCCTTGTACTGGCCAAGCTTCACCTCCGGATAGACCGCGACGGTAGCCTTAAAGGAGTATCCCTCCTTGCTGACCTCCAGCACCTCTACCTTTGGATAGCCCACCACTTTTAAATCCTGCTCCTTGACGGCCTCGGAATAGACGTCCCACCAACTGCTGTTTACGGCCTCCTCATAGAAGACACCTTCGCCGTAAGCCCGCTCGATCATTTTGCGGGGGGCCTTGCCGGGACGGAAGCCGGGCATCCGGATCTTGCCGCGCTGCTTTTTGTACGCCTTCTCGACGGCGGTCTCAAAATCGGCGGCATTGACCTCTACGGTCAGTTCGACCATGCTTTTTTCTAATTTTTCGCAGCTTTTCACACTCATTTTAATCTTTCCTCCGTTTACTGTCGGCCTTCTACAGTCAGCCAGCATTGTATTTTATCATAGTGGGTTAAAAATTACCAGTCTTTTTTTGTTTATTCTAATATTTTTTTTGGGACAAAGCTCAGATAATCCGCGGACACCAGGCTGTAGCCCACCTGCCCCACAGTTCCCTCCACAGCCCGGCGGTGCGTCGGACCGTGGAGATGACCGTAACAGCAGTGCCGGACATGGTACTCCTCCAGCTTCCGGATGATCTCCGGGCAGCGGTAGCCGGTATAGAGGGGCGGGTAGTGGAGGAACGCCAAGATCGGGCGTTCTCCCGCCGCCCTCAGCGACGTTTCCAGACGCATGACCTCCCGGTTCAGGACCTTTTCGTTGTGTCCGCTCTGTTCCTCCTCGTAGAACCAGCCCCGTGTACCGCAAAGGGCGTAGTCTTTATAAAAATAGCAGTTATTATGGAGGATGTCAATGGTGGTGATGCCGCAGTCCGCAAAAAAGCGCTTCATTTTTGCGGCGGTGTTCCACCAGTAATCGTGGTTGCCCTTGAGGATGATCTTCCGGCCGGGCAGCCGGTCAACAAACCGGAAATCCTCCAGGCTCTCCTCCAGATCAATGCCCCAGGAGGTATCGCCGCACAGCACGGTCACATCCTCCGGCGTCAGGCAGGCGAACGCCTCCTCCAGCCGCCGGACGTGACCGGACCAGCCCGGCCCGAAAATATCCATTGGCTTGTTGACGGTCAGGGACAAATGCAGGTCGCCAATGGCATACAGCGCCATGACGCACCTCCTTTACTTTACTGCAAAAAGGATTTGACAACGGAATCCATTCCGGACCGTTCCGTCACGCTGGTAAAGCGGACCGGCTTGCCCTTCAGCGCCGCCAGACGGACCGGCGGCGTCACGCCGCTGACCTGCCGGAGCTGTTCGATACGGTCCAGGCTGTTGGCCGCTGGCGTCTCTCCAATAGCGGCCAGCACACTGTCGCAGAACTTGTACGGACTGGCTGTGGACACAAATACCGCCGGGGTATCGTCCCCGCTCTCGCGGCGGTAGTCGGACAGCACCTTCGCCGCCACGGCGGTGTGGGTGTCGATGAGGTATCCGTGCTCCCTGTACATCGCGGCAATTGTGGCGGAGGTGTCCTCCTCGCTGCAAAAACCGCCGTAGAACAGCATTTGCAGACGCTCTTTAATGGTCTCATTGATCTCATAGCGTCCCGTTTGATTCAGCTGCGCCATATATCCCCGCACCAGTTCGTCGTCCCACTCGCTCAGGTCGAACAGCAGGCGCTCCAGGTTGCTGGAGATCAGAATGTCCATAGAGGGGGACATAGTGGTATGGAAGGGACGGTTCCGGTCATAGACGCCGGTACGGATGAAGTCGGTCAGCACGTCGTTGCGGTTGGACGCGCAGATCAGCCTGCCAATGGGCACGCCCATTTTTCTCGCGTAGTAGCAGGACAGAATGTTGCCAAAGTTACCGGTAGGCACGCAGTAGTTGATTTTCTGCCCCAGCTTGACGGTCCCGGACCGCACCAGATCGCAGTAGGCCGAGATATAGTATACGATCTGCGGCAGGATGCGTCCCCAGTTAATGGAGTTGGCGGACGAGAGGAAGCAGCCGCGTTTTGCCAGTTCCTCACGCATTTCCTCATCGGAGAAAATGCGCTTGACGCCGTTCTGCGCGTCATCAAAGTTGCCCTGCACAGCGCACACGCCTACATTGTTTCCTTCCTGCGTGACCATCTGTAATTTCTGGATCTCGCTGACGCCGTTTTCCGGATAGAAAACCAGGATTTTTGTCTGCTCCACGTCCTTGAAGCCCTCCAGCGCGGCCTTGCCGGTGTCGCCGGAGGTAGCCACCAGAATGCAGGCGGTCTTTTCCTCTCCGGTCTTTTTCAGGCTGGCGGACAGCAACAGCGGCAGCATTTGCAGGGCCATGTCCTTAAAAGCACTGGTAGGGCCGTGCCACAGCTCCAGACACCATGTATTCCCGTCCACCGGATGCAGCGGCGCGACTTCGGGGTGGTCGAATTTCCCCTGACCGGGGCTGGTGATTACGGACGCATCCGGCCCGTAGGCGGACACAGCGTAATAATTCAGCTCCTCCGGTGAAAAATCCTCCAGAAATTTTCCCATGACATACGCCGCCCGGCGCTGGTAGGACATGCCGCACAGGGTTTCGATCTCCAGCGTGCTCAGATGTGGGAACAAAACCGGGGTGAACAGACCGCCGTCGCGGCTCAGTCCCATTGCAATCGCTTCGGCAGCGCGCAGACGCAGCGCTTTGTCTCTTGTGCTCAGATAGTCCATAAGAATCTCCTTTTAGAACGCGCCCTTCAGAACGCATTGATAATATAGTGAATCGACCGCGGCCTGTCCTCCGCGGCCCAGTACACCTCCGCCACATCGAACCGGCAGGGACAGTCGAGATCCTTCTCCGCCAGATAACAGCCTGCCGCACTGCGGAGCTTTTGCTGCTTGGCGGCGGTCACGAACTCCCGTGCCTGTGCAAACGCCGTACCGGACCGGGTCTTGACCTCCACAAAGCAGAGGATATCCTCCGGAGAACGTGCGATAATGTCGATCTCTCCCCAGCGGCAGCGGTACTGCCGCTCCAGCACCGTATAGCCCTGCCGGACCAGCGCAGCGGCGGCCGCAGCTTCGCCGCGGTCTCCTTTTCCCTTCTGGTCATTCACTGCGGCGGGCCTCCCATTTTTTCAGGAAGCTTTTCCGGTGAATCGGACTGGGACCGTGCTCCTCCAGCATCGCATAGTGGAGTTTTGTCCCGTAGCCCTTATGCTGTTCAAAGTGATACTGCGGATATTTTTCCGCCATTTCTATCATGTAATGATCCCGCGCCACCTTCGCCACAATCGACGCCGCCGCAATGCTCATGCTGCTGCAATCTCCCCTGACCACCAGCTCATGGCGGGCCGTCAGGGCGTACAGGCTGCCGTGGTTACGGTTTCCGTCCACGAGGGCGTAGTCTGCGGCGGGATACAGCAGGTCAATTGCCTCCTGCATCGCCTTGATCCGTGCGTTAAGAATGTTGATTTTGTCGATCTCCTCCGGCGGTACGGACGCGACTTTCCAGTCAAGCGCCGCGTCTTTAATCTGCTCAAAGAGAATCTCGCGCCGCTTTGGCGTGACCTGCTTGGAGTCCTTCAGGCCGGGCAGCGATACACCCGGCGGCAGGATCACGGCGGCGGCATACAGGGGGCCGGCCAGCGGACCGGCACCCGCCTCGTCACAGCCGCAGATGTAGTGGAATCCCTGCGCCGTTGCTCTCTCCTCCCATGTCCACTCCGGTATGCTTTTAAATCTCTTTCCCATTTTACGCCTCCGGCAGCTCCAGGGTGAAGCGTCCCAGCTTCCCGCCCCGGAATTCGTCCAGCAAAATACGGGCCATACGCTCTGTATCCACCTCGCCGCCCCGGACCAGGAAACCTCGTTTGCGGCCCGCCTTTTCCAGCAGCCCGAAACCGCTGTCCTCCGGCTCCGCCTGTACCTTGTACCGGTCCAGCAGCGCCTGTGGATAATGCCTGCCCAGATAGACTATCAGACGTCCGGCCAGCTCCTCCAGGTCGATGATCTCGTCCCGTACCGCCCCGGTACAGGCCAGACGCACTCCCACCTCCGGGTCCTCAAACCGGGGCCAAAGCATTCCGGGGGTATCCAGCAGCTCCAGACTCCTGTCCACGGGTATCCACTGCTTGCTCCGGGTCACGCCCGGGCGGTCCTCCGCCTTTGCGGTCTTGCGTCCGGAGACCTTGTTGATAAACGTGGATTTTCCCACATTGGGAATCCCCAGCACCATGACCCGCAGCATCCGTCCGGCCTGTCCCTTCTCGGTGTAGGCCGCGATTTTATCCGCCAGCAGCTCCCGCACCGCGGCGGCAAACCGTCCTGTACCCTGCCCCGCCTTTGCGTTGGCCTCCAGCACCGCAAAACCTTTTGCGCGGAACCATGCAGACCACAGCTTTGTGGCGGCGGGGTCGGCGAGGTCGGTCCTGTTCAGGACGATCAGGCGGGGCTTGTCCCGGGTCAGCTCCTCCACGTCCGGGTTCCGGCTGGACAGAGGGACCCGGGCGTCCAGAATCTCGCACACGGCGTCCATATGCTTCATCTGTTCCGCGATCATCCGCCGGGTTTTGGCCATATGGCCCGGATACCACTGGATGTTCATACTTTTCTCTTCTGTCATCACGCCTCCCGTCACTTTGTTACAGAACCCACGCGGCTCCAGTCGGCGCGTTCGGTATCCGGCGTTTTGCCCGGTACCAGAAGCAGCAGCGCTTTGCCTTGCAGGTAGCCTGTTTTCACAGGGCCGAGGCGGTCGGAACGGCTGTCGGTACTGTGGTTGCGGTTGTCGCCCATGACGAACACCTCATCCTCTGCCAGCGTCAGCGGAAAGACGGTGCCGTCACTTCTATAGGTTGGCTCCTTGGTATATGGTTCATCCAGTGCCTCGCCGTCCACATACACGATTCCGGCGTCAAAGTCGATATCGACCGTCTGTCCGCCCACCGCGACGATGCGTTTGACAAGGGTTTCGTTCAGCTCCGCGTTATAGTCGTTGATGACGACCACATCGCCAGCCCTGAAATTACAGAAGATGGAATTCAGCACCAGCAGCCGGTCACCGGTATAGAGGGTATCCTGCATGGACCCGCCGCTCACCCCGATCAGGCGAATCGCAAAGGTAAACAGAAGCACTACGCCGACCACGGCGGTAATCAGGGCCTGCGCACAGCCGTACATCATGCCCTCTGCGGATTCTTTTTTCTCCGCCGGCTCTTCCGGTTCTTCAGAAGAAAGCCTGCTTTTTTCTTCTGCCATTGCCGCAACACTCCTTTTAGATAATATTACGAAACCATAGCTTAACACAAATCTGTCGGAATTACAACAGCGAAGTTGCACCAAAAAGAGACGCCCGGCATAGCCAGGCGTTTCCTTTTCGCTCTAATTACAGCTTCTCGCGGACCTTGGCGGCCTTGCCGACACGGTCGCGGAGATAGTACAGCTTCGCACGGCGCACGACGCCGTGACGCACGACCTCGATCTTCTCGATAGTGGGAGAATGCAGCGGAAAAACCTTTTCCACGCCCACGCCGTAGGAAATGCGGCGGACGGTGATTGTCTCCTCAATACCGCCGTGTTTCTTTGCGATGACGATGCCCTCATAGATCTGGATGCGCTCGCGTGCGCCCTCCTTGACCTTCACATGCACCTTGACTGTATCGCCCACCAGGACCGGGGGCAGCTCTTTCAGCTGAGACTGCGTCAGCTCTTTGATGAGATCCATGAATCTTTCCTCCTAATATATAGGCGTTCTTAACAACTTTTCCGGTACGGACGCTCATTTCATCCGCTCCTTGACAGAGGACCGCCCTTTTTGCCCAAATAGAATAGCATACCCGGAAAGAAAATGCAAGAAAAATCGTCAGAAATTGAGAAACTTTTTTCAGGCCGCCTGAGGGCGCTATACTTCAACCGCTTCTCCGTTCTGAAAAAAGTAGAGAATTTTCTTTATAACGGGCATATTCAGTATTTTTTCCAGGGCTGCGCTGTATGTCTCCAGCTGCGGGCGGTAGAGGCTGATTTTTTCCGGAAGAGACTGTGCCGTTACCCGGTCTGTCTTGAAATCCACGACCGTTACCTGCCTGTTTTTCACCGCGAACAGGTCCACCACACCCTGCAAAAGCACCTCTTCCCCTTTTTCCAGCTCCGGATAGTACGTATCCGCCGGAACCAGCAGACTGAAACGAAACTCCTTTTCGATCCTGTCCGCCTGTCTCAGCTCACCGGCCAGCGGCGAGGTCAGGAATTTTTCCAGCATCCCTGTATTGACAGACGCCGCCTGTTCCGGCGTCAGCAGACGCCGCTCCAGCAGTCTGTCAACCGTCTCTCTGACGCCGGCGCTGCCGTCCAAAGGCAGATATTCCATGACCAGATGCACCGCCGTACCACGCTGGTCCGCCGTCAGCGGACGCTCGCCGGATATAAAGCGCGGTGCCGGAAATCCCTTGTACATATAAGGCTGTAAAGTATTTTCCGCTATCAGCCTGTCCTTCTCCCGGCCCTTGAGCTGGGTAGCGGTCAGCTTGGTCGGCGCGGTACAGGCGGCAGCGTAGGGATACGCAAAATCCAGCGTCTCCCGGTCCGCCGCCAGGCGGAACTGCGGCGCCTCCTCCGCTTTTTCCGCCTCCCGCACCTGCGGCGCTTCCCCATAGGAAACGCCGTCGTGATACTGCACGATCCAAGGGGTATCGTCCGTATCCGCAAAACCGCTCATCTCCTGACCGGTCAAAATCCGCAGCGGCGCGGAGTCCCGGCGCCGCAGCAGCGGCAGCAGAATCCACTCCGCCATGGATTTTGCGCTGTCAACCGTCTCCGGCGGTATCGGACCGTCCGCTGCGGGCAGCGTTGCCAGCGCGGTCAGCTCCGCTATTTTTTTCGGCGCGGCCGGCATGGACGCCGTCATAATCAGTTTTTCTTTCGCCCGGGTCATCCCTACATATAATACGCGCATCTCCTCCGCACGCAGTTCCCGGCTGATCCGCACCGCCGCCGCTTCTCTGGCCGCAGTCGGATAGCAAATCCGGCGGTCCAAATCGATATACATGGGACCCAATCCCAGCTTCGGATGAACCAGTACCGGAATCCTTAAATCCATTCGGTTAAACCCTTTGTTCAGGTCCGCCAGCACCACAATCGGGTACTCCAGTCCCTTCGATTTATGGATACTCATAATCTGCACTCCGCCGGTCATACTGCCTGCGGCTACAGCAGGCTGCTCCCCGGTCTCCAGCAAAAAGCGCAGGTGGCTCACAAACGCAAACAGTCCCCTGTAGCCCGCCCCCTCAAAGGCTTTGGCATGTTCATAGAGGGCAATCAGATTTTCCCGGCGGCGTTCGCCGTCCGGCATTGCGCCGAACACGCCCAGTACATTCAGACGGTTGTACAGCCGCCACATCAGACGGTGTACGCTCAGATCCTTGACCAGTGAACGCAGATCCTCAAGCTGTTTCAGAAATTCGCGGCAGTCTTCATCTCCGCTGGCCCGCATCGCCTCATAAAAATCCCCGGTCTTGGAGCTGCCCCGGATCATTGCCAGACGGTCCGGCGTAAACCCCATCAGCGGTGAGCGCAGCACCGCTATCAGCGGTATGTCCTGTCTGGGATTATCCAGAATCTGGAGCAGCGAATAGACGATTGCCACCTCCATTGTGGCAAAAAAGTCCTCGTCCTCCTGTACGCCGCTGGGAATATTCTGTTCCGTCAGCGCTTTGGTGTAGAGACGCAGGCGCGGTCCCGGCGAACGCATCAGAATCACGACGTCCTCCGGACGGCAGGGCCGCAGCTGGCCGCTCTCCTCGTCTGTTACCAGATATTTTTCGTCCAGCAGCCGGCGAATCCGTGCCGCCACAAACCGCGCTTCCGCCAGCGGTCTGGACAGGGCCCGTTTACCGCCGCGGTTCAGCGGTACGCCCAGCAGATGAAACTCCGTCTCACAGTCCTCCCGGGACGGCAGATATTCTGCGCCGAAATACAGCCGTTCCGCCTTACCGTAGTCGATTTCCCCCATTTCCTGTGACATAATCGCCTCAAACACATAGTTCACCGACTCCAGCACCGGTCTGCGGGAACGGAAATTCTGACTGAGCAGAATTTTTCTCGCATATCCCTCCCGCGCCCCGGCGGCGTCCGGGTACGCCCTGTATTTCTCAAGGAAAATGGACGGGTCCGCCAGACGGAACCGGTAAATCGACTGCTTTACATCGCCCACGGTAAACAGGTTCTGGCCTCCACGGGAAATGGCGTCAAAAATACAGTTCTGCACCTGGTTGGTGTCCTGATACTCGTCCACCATTACCTCCCTGTACCGTCCGGAAACCACATGGGCCAGTTCCGACGGCTTGCCGTCCTCACCCAGCAGGAGCCGGACCGCAAAGTGTTCCTGATCGGAAAAATCCGTCACGTTCCGGCGCAGCTTCTCACGCTGGTACGCCTCCGAAAACGTACCGCACAGCTCCAGCAGCGCTTCCATTGCAGGTGCGGAATGCTTCATGTCCTCCGCCGCCTCCGCGGCTGAGGTCTCCAGAATCGCGCAGGCGGCCTTCATCTCCACTCTTGCGCGGTCCCAGATGCTCTTAATACGTGTTTTTAAATCCGGGTCGCACTTCTTCGCCGGTCCCAGACGCGGCCAGCTGACCACACAGTTCGCTGCCGTGTCCCAGTCCGACGCCGACGCCAGCCGCTCCAGCTGTCCGGACACGTCCCAGAAGCCCGGACTGTACGCCTTATGCAGCCCCTCGTCTTCTGACATCAGTGACAGTCCTTCCTCCAGCATGGATGCCCAATGCCGGGCCTTGCGCGTCAGCTCCAGCAGAAGCTGGCGTCCGCATTCCGTCCCGCTGATGTCATCCGGCAGGTTCGCCCACGCCGCCTTCTGTTCTGCCAGCCAGCGGTCCGGGTAGGCGTGGCTCTGGATCTTGTTGTACAGCTCCAGCACCAGCGACTCCAAACGGCTGTCATCCCGTCCGAAGCCGAAGGAATCCGCCAACTGGAGCGCTCCCAGCGACATATCGCCATAAAATTCCTCCAGCACCCGCGGCAGTACCCTCCGGCGCAGCAGCGACGCCTCGTTCTCGTCCAGCACCCGGAAGTCGGCGGTCAGACTGCGCCCTTCACCGAAATCCAGCAGATGCACATTCTCCCGCATCAAAGCGGTACAGAATGCGTCGATGGTTTTGATATCCGCCTGATAGACCAGCAGCAGCTGGCGCTGCAAATGCCGGTCGCCGGGACGGCCGGTCATGCGCTGGCTCAGCTCCTGGGCAATCCGCTGCCGCAGTTCCGCAGCCGCGGCGCGGGTATACGTAATAATGAGGAAGTCGTCCATATTGGCCTGCTCCTCTCCCAGTACCCGGCGAAACAGACGCTCCACCAGTACGCGGGTCTTTCCGCTGCCCGCGGCGGCAGATACCAGCAGACTCCCGCCCTGGTTGTCCACAACAGCCTGCTGGCTTTCTGTCAATTGGATGCTCATGAACGCTCCTCCTCTCCGATTGTCTTGTTGACATGCTCCCAGAACTCCGCCGGTGTCACCGCACGGATCAGCTCCAAATGGTCTCTCTCATCGCTGTCCATGAAATTGCAGGCCGACGCAAACTCGCAGTAGGTGCAGGCGTTGTCCTGCTCGCTGTAGCCGCAGGGATCGGCGTCGATTATGCCGTCGTGCAGCTCCTTTGCGATGCGCTCCAGCAGCTTGTCCACATAACGTCCCAGTTTTCCCAGCTCCGCCGCAGTCGCCACACCCTTTGCGATGCTGCCGTCCCGGTTCAGCGCCAGAGGCAGAAAACGGGGTTTTTCCAATGCGCTGTGCTCCATTGCCTGCAAAACCTCCGGCTCGTTCAGCACCATTCCGCTGCGGCGCAGCTCCTTGTCCAACGCCCGGCGCAGCGCGGCCGGTTCCACGTCCCGCGGCTGGTTGACCAGCACGTCCCGGGCCGGAAGATACAGCACGCCCGCCGGAATGATCCGCTGGTCAAAAATCAGCTGTCCCTCCCGCTCCAGCGCAAACAGATACAACAGCATCTGGATATTCAGCCCCCGGCACACGTCGCTCAAATCGAAGGATTTTTTGCCGGATTTATAGTCCACCACCCGCAGATACAGCCGTCCGTCCTTCAGCCAGCCGTCCACACGGTCAACCTTTCCCGTGACGGTCAGATCCGCGTCCGCGGTATGAATCGAAATCGCCGGGAGCTTGCCGCTGTCCCCGAAGCCCAGCTCAAACTCCACCGGCACAAAATCGGACTCGATCAGCTCATCCGCTACGTTCTCCACGATCACCTCCACCGTCTTGCGCAGGCGGCGGAACAGATATTTGAACCGGGCGTCCCGCTTTTCAAAGCCGGGCATAGCCACATCCATATACTGCCGTACCACCTTGTCCAACAGCTTCTCCAGCTCGCCCGGCTCCAGCTTGGCAAAACCGCCCCGCTCTGCCGCTTCTTTCGTCACATGCTCCAGAACATAGTGCAGGAAGGTCCCCACCTGCGCCGCGTCGAACCCGGCAGGCACACGTTCCTTTGCCTGCAAGCCGTACTGCATAAAATAGGCGAAATGGCAGGAATTCACCTTGTCGATCCGGCTGGCGGACATGCGGTAGCTGTGGCCGTACAGCGCCGCGACTGCCTGGGGCGACAGGCGTCCCCGGTTCATTCTGGCGGCGCGGTCCATGGCGGCCAGCGCACTGCTCCAGCGGCTGTCCTCCGCAAAATATTGCCACAGCGGACCCTTCCGCTCCCTGCCCGCCAGCTCCAGCGCCGGAATCGGGGCCGTCAGACGGTATGACAGATTTTCCGTCTCCGCCTCCTCCGATACCCCCGGCAGCAGCGCCTTGATTCTCCCGATGACAAAGGACGGCCGCAGCGGAGAACCGCTCAGGTCGGCTGCGGGCCAGGTGACGGTCAGCCGTTCCGACGGCTGCGCCAGCGCCGCATACAGATTTTGCAGTTCCATATGGAACAGATCTATCCCGCTGGGCGCCAGCTCTATCCCATGATCCAGAAGCTGTTCCCGGTCCTCCTTTGTCAGCAGTCCGGTACTGCTCTGCACCGCCGGAAGCACATGGTCGTTAGCCCCCATCAGAAACAGGCATTTCACACGGCTCCTGTCGTTGCGGGTGATCTGCGACACCTGCACCTGATCCAGAGAAACCGGTATCGTACCTACATCGTACTGCGTCAGCACCAGCTTCAGCAGCCGTCCGAACTCCTCCGTATCCAGCGGCGTGTCCCGCAGGATATCCGCGAACTGATCCATGACCGCGCACAGCAGCTCCCACAGCTGCCCGTACTCCATGGCCCTTTGCAGCTCGCCCAGCTCCTCCAGACGCGCCGTGCGTTCCTCCAGCTGCTTTGCCAGCTCCAGCTCCTCCAGAAAGGCCCACAGCACCGCGAGTTTACCGGCCGTATTTTCCTGTTTCTTCAGCCCCTCCGCCAGACGCCCCAGCGGGCCTCCTACGCGGCGGCGCAGAGCATTGATCTCCGCTAACGCCTGTGTCTCAGCGTCTGTAAAGCCTTCCCGCCAGCCACTCGGATTGGCGGTCCAGTCCTCGTCCCGGACCCACATCGCGCCGTGGATATCCCACAGAATGACATAATTCTCCAGCCGGTCGCACTCCTCGTCCGACAGACCGGCCAGTCCTGTTTTCAGCCAGCGGAACATGTCTTCATACTCATATCCGCCCGCCACAGCGTCCAGCGCACCGGCCAGCAGGCTCAGTACAGGCTTTTCCAGGATGTCGCTGCGGCGGCTGAGATACACCGGCACGCCGTAGCGCTCAAACACATTTTCAATCGTTGCCTCGTACTCTTCCAGGTTTCTGGCCGCCACGCCGATGTCCCGAAAACGGTACTTTCCTGTCCGTACCAGCTCCAGAATTTTTGCGGCCACATACTCCGTCTCGTGAAACACACTGTCCGCCCGGTAGATGCTCACACCGCTGCAATCGCCGTCCCAGCGCGTGCCGGAACCAAAAAAGTAATTTGCCGCATGTGCCAGCGCATTTTTCGGTTTTTCCGCCTGCATCACCTCTGCCCGGCACGGTACGCCGCAGTTCCCGGCCAGCCGGGTCAGCCGGTCCCGGGTACGGACCGTCTGATCGAATATCTCCAGACCGCTCTCATCCCCCAACAAAACCACTGTCACTGATTTCGAGATTCTTAACAAAATAGAAATCAGCTTTAACTCCTGCGCCGTAAAGTATGTAAAGCCATCCAGATAGACAGCTTTCCCGTTGGCGCATCCGGAATCCTCCAGTTTTTCCAGCAGCTTTTCCAGCAGGTCCCGCCGGTCCTCACCGTCCTGTTTGAGGTGTCCCAGGTAGGCCGCATAAATCAGCGACAGGTCCCGTACCTTCTCGCCGCTCATGCCGTCCAGCAGCGGCACCGCCTCGCCCAGATCCTCCGGCAGCACCTGACACGCCGTCAGCTCGTCGCACAGCGCAACCAGTTCCGTCAGGAACGGCGCCTTCCGCGACGGCTTTGCATAGACGGTCAGCTGGCTCATCACCTCCTGAAGCGACAGCTGCATCAGCAGCAGCTTGCCCCCCGCGTCCAGCACACTGTCGCTCAGACCGCCTGTCAGAGCCAGCGCACGTCTCGCCAGCGACTGTATGCTCATCACCTCCGCATACTGCGACGCCTCCGGCCCGCAGACCCGGCACAGGTCGATCTCTGCCGTATGGGTCGCGTGCTCCGGAACCAGCAGGACCGCAGGTTCCTTCCGCTCCCGGATCTGCCGTAATACCCGGGCCGACTTGCCGGTATTGGCCCGGCCCATCCATATCTCAAGCATCCTTTGTTCCCCCGTTTGTGTTTCCTGATTTTCCCCATTATAGCAGATCTTGGGGAGGATTTTCAATATTTTCTTAAATATCTCTCAAAAAGTGCCTTCCCGCCCTTTCTTAACTCTTGCAAATCTCACTCTTTAAGTGTATAATCAATTTACCGCAGATAAACTGCCGCGTTCCCGGAAGAAAGGATGATTAAATTGGGAAGGAAACTTCTGTCTCTGCTGACGGCTTTTGCCCTCCTGTTGTCTCTGTGCGCCACGGCACTGGCCGCCGGTCCGGAGGAAAACAGCGTTCGTGAAACGAACTTCTTTACCAGCCAGCCCCATACTGATTTGGATTTCAGTGAAATCGAATATGAGCGCGTTGATACAGACGCCATTCTGTCAGAAATGGACGCGCTGCGTGCGCTTCTGGATGACGCTGAAAACGCCGGGACCGTCCAAGAGCGCTTCATCGGTCTGACGGACAGCTATCTGAACACGCTTACCATGTACAGCCTGGCCGAAATCGCCGCCAACCGTGACGCCGCGGACAGCCGTGCCGCACAGGAGCTGGAGGCCGCATACAGCGCCTGCCTGACCGTATCCGACGCCCTCCACGCGCTGGTCCGCGATATTTTGATGTCCCCCTGCGGAGATTTTTTGACGGAACAGCTTGGTATGTCCCGTGCGGCTGCGTATATGAGCTATCATCCGGTCTCCCAAAAGCTGATGAACCTCTCCCAACAGGAGGCGGAGCTGGAAAGCGAATACCGGCAGACCGCCGCCGGGACCTTCACGGCGGAATACTTCGGCCGCGAATGGGATAAAACCTCTCTCAATCAGGCGTTCTATGCGGACCATTCCATTGATGAAAGCACCTACACGGAAATTTACAATATCCTGGCCCGTCAGGAAAACGAGGCGCTGGGGGATATTTTCCTCGGCCTGGTCCGGCTGCGCCGGAGCGTCGCCTCCGCCAACGGCTACAGCAATTACGGCGATTATGCCTACCGGCGTTTGTATGGCCGCGACTACTCCCAGCAGGATATGCAGTCCTTTCATCAGGCAGTGAAGGAGTATATTGTCCCGCTCTTTACCGCTCTGCAAGCGCTGTCCGTCAAAACAGACGGCGTCTACTACGCCGACTACAGCGGCGATATCGCGCTGGATCTGATGGAACCGTATATCGGCTCCATGTCCAGCGAACTGCTGGAGGCTTTCAGCTATATGCGGCAGCATCATCTCTATGACAGCGACCTGAGCGAAACCAAGATTGATACCGGTTTTACCGCCATGCTCTACGCCTGGGGCGCTCCCTTCTTCTTTAACGCGCCAGCCAACGACCTCTTCGATTTTACTACTACCGTTCACGAATTCGGCCACTACAACAATCTCTATTGGCAGGAGGTCTCCTGGCCCCTTGCCTCTAAGGACTATGACCTGCTGGAGGTCCACTCCCAAGGCTTTGAGCTGCTGTTCTCCCACTACTACCCCGATATCTTCGGCAAAGACGCGGATGAGGTCCTGAATTATCAGATCCTCAGTCTTGTTTCCGCCATTTGTGAGGGCGCGTATTACGATGAATTGCAGCAGTATATCTACTCCGCCCATAATGTAACCCTGTCCCAGATCAATGAAGAGGCCCACCGCCTCAGTATTGAGTACGGCTTCGCGGAGGAGGACAGCCTGATGGCGGATGTCTGCGCGAATAATTGGGTCGAGGTCTCCCATAATTTCACCAGTCCCTTCTATTATATCAGCTATGCGGTTTCCGCCGCCGGCGCGTTCACCTTCTGGCTGGATGCTCAAAAGGATTATTTCTCCGCGGTAGACGATTATCTGTCCCTCACCGCGCTGGACCCCTCCTACGGCTTCCAAGACGCTTTTGAAGCGTTGGACCTGCCCTCCCCTCTGTCCCCCGGATATCTGGAGGAACTGGGAAAGTCGCTTTGGCAGGAGCTGGATGTTTCCGCCGGTCTGGAGGCCCTGGAGACCCGGACTGCATTCTCCGACGTTTCCGCTGACAGTTGGTATGCAGACTATGTTTTGACGCTTGCCGGGCTGGGCTGCATTGAGGGCGATGAGAACAACGCTTTTCATCCCAACGAACCCGCATCCTGGGGAATGGCAATGGGTGCGCTGCTGTCTCTGACCGGCCAGAAGCCGGAATTGAATGACGGCAAAATCATCACCCGGCAGGAATTCTGTCAGATGATTGCTGAGGTCTTGGACATCCCCGCCGCTGAGACCCCCTCCCCGTTTACGGATACGCAGGACAGCGCAGTCGCCGCACTGTCGGAGCTGGGCGTGATCTCCGGCTATTCCGACGGAACCTTTCATCCCGACGGCTCCCTGACCAAAGCGGAGCTGTGCGTGATTCTCTGCCGGGCGGCTGTGGCGGTAGCTATTGTGGAAATAGACGATGAAACAGCGGCGGCAGAGACAACAGAAGAAACGGAAAACAACGAAACTGCGGATCAGACAGCTGCGTGAGAATACAGAAGAGCCGGGAACATTGTTCCCCGGCTCCTCTTTTTGTTTATCCGGTCTCATCAGCCGCCCAAATAGGCTTTTCGCACCTGATCGCTGGCCATTAATTCCGCGCCGGTGCCGCTCAGAGAGATCTTTCCCGTCTCCAGAACATACGCCCGGTCCGCTACGCTCAAGGCCGCCTGGGCGTTCTGCTCCACCAGCAGAATCGTCGTCCCGGTGGCGTGCAGCTCCTTAATAATGCTGAAAATCTGTTCCACCAGAAGCGGCGCCAGTCCCATGGACGGCTCGTCCAGCATCAGCAGCTTGGGATGACTCATCAGCGCCCGGCCCATTGCCAACATCTGCTGCTCACCCCCGGACAGCGTCCCCGCAATCTGCCTGCGGCGTTCCTCCAAACGCGGAAAGCGCTTATAGATATCCGCAATATCCGGCTCAATGGAGGATTTTGGCTGGGTGTACGCGCCCATTTCCAGATTTTCCTCCACCGTCATCTGCAAAAAGATCCGCCGTCCCTCCGGGACCTGCGCCAGACCGCGCTCCACAATCTTGTGCGGCGCGACCCCCTTCAAATCCTGATCCATAAAATAGACTGAGCCGGTCTTGGGATGCAGAAGTCCGGAAATGGTATTCAGCACCGTGGATTTCCCCGCGCCGTTAGCGCCGATCAGCGTCACGATTTCGCCCTCGTTGACCTCAAAGGATACGCCCTTTACCGCATTGATGCTGCCGTAGTACACATAGATATCGTCCACTCTCAGCACTGCCATACAGCTATTCCTCCTTCTTTCCCAGATACGCCTCAACAACGGCGGGATTGGCCTGGATGTCAGCCGGAGTGCCCTTTGCGATGATCTTTCCGAAGTTCAGCACGCAGATGCCCTCGCAGATGCCCATGACCAGATTCATATCGTGCTCAATCAACATAATCGCTATCTTAAACGTGTCACGTATTTTCACGATATTATCCATCAGCTCCGCCGTCTCCGACGGGTTCATACCTGCCGCCGGTTCGTCCAGCAGCAGCAGGCTGGGACCCGTCGCCAGCGCACGCACGATTTCCAGACGCCGCTGTGCGCCGTAGGGCAGCGAACCGGCCTGAGCGGACGCCATATCCTGCATATCAAAAATGCTCAGCAGCTCCAGCGCACGCTCCCGGGCAATCCGTTCGCCCCGCCAGTAGGTGGGCAGACGGAAAATCGCGCTGCCCAAACGGTAATCCATTTCATGGTGCAGGCCGATCAGCACATTGTCCAGCACGGACAGCTCCCGGAACAGACGGATATTCTGAAAAGTACGGGCAATGCCCATATGGCTGACCTGAATGGTGCTCTTCCCCGCCGTGTCCTTCCCGTCCATCATAATTGTGCCCCGGGTGGGCTGGTACACCTTTGTCAGCAGATTGAATACGGTGGTCTTTCCCGCTCCGTTGGGACCAATCAGACCGGCGATTTCCGTGCGGCCAATGGCCATGTCAAAATCGTCCACCGCCGTCAGGCCGCCGAAATCAATCCCCAGATGCCGGGCCTCCAGAATCGGACTCTTGTCAACGTCCCGTTCCGGGATGATGTTGGTGGACGGAACCGGCACCAGCTTTGTGGGAGTTTTCTGATTTCTGCTCATTGCGCACCGTCTCCTTTCCCCTCTTCTCTGTGAAGCAGCCTGTTCAGCACGTTTTCCAGCGTCCGGGACATGGAGAAGTCATAGCTGCCCATCAGTCCCTTCGGACGGAAAATCATCATCAGCACCAGCGCCAGAGAGTACGCCACCATGCGGTAATCCGCCACCGAACGCAGCAGCTCCGGCAGGACCGTCAGCACCGCTGCGGACAGAATCGAACCCAGCATGGAACCCATACCACCCAGCACCACCATAACCAGAATCTCAATGGATTTCATAAAACGGAATGTGGCGGGATACAGAGAGCCCAGATAGCCCGCGTACAGACACCCGGCCACGCCCGCCAGCATCGCGGACACCACAAACGCCATTGTCTTATAATAAGTGGTATTGATGCCCACGCTCTCCGCAGCGATCTCGTTTTCACGAATGGAGAGAATCGCCCGGCCGTGACGGGATTTCATAATCATATGAATCAGCACACAGGACAGTACAACACAAATAAATACCAGATGAAACCCGGAAAATTTCGGGATGCGATTCAACCCGGACGCGCCGTAGGTCAGCTTGAAGCCCAGTAC
>CAMWSZ010000015.1 GCA_947177005.1 uncultured Clostridia bacterium
ATGATGCACAGCCATCAGAGTCTGAGGAGGCTCCCGAGAAAGAGGAAAAACCGGCTGAGCAGCCCGCTGAAACCCCAAAAGAGGACGAAACAAAACCGGAAGCTAAGCCAGAAGCTAAGCCCGAGCCTAAGCAGGAAGCAGCTCCTCCCGTGGAGTTGAAGCCCGAACCCGAACCTGAGCCGGAGCCTGTACCGGCGGCCCCTGAACCTGAGCCGGAACCCGCGCCCGAACCCGAACCCGCTGACCCAAAAGCAGCCGCCCAGAGCCTGATCGGCCATTCAGTCAGCGAGCTGTACGCCGCTGTGGGACAGCCTATTTCTTCCGATTACGCCCCCAGCTGTCTGGACCTGGACGGCGGGGAGGACGGCGAGCTTGTCTATGACGGCTTTACCGTCAATACGTTCCGCAAAGGCAGCACGGAAACGGTTGACAATGTATTTTAATGAAAAAAGTAGAGTTCAAAAACCCTCTTTCGAAAAAGTCCAAATTCTATTGGATGAAAAAATCGGAAAAGCCTAAACGCAAATTTTTGCAATTTAATTGGAGGAAAGTTTTCAACTGGAAAAATGCGGCCGCTGTTGCGGATGCTCTTGTCCTGATGCTTGTCATTCTGGCCGCGGGGTGGTTCCTGATGCCGGGCTATCAAAAACCGGTGATGAACACAGGAATCCTGTCCGTCACCGTACAGGAGGACGGCGGCCTGCTGCTGGAATGGCCGGAACAGGAGGACGGCGTTTTCAGTCTCGTGTCCGTGGAAACCAAAAACGCCGGACGGTTCAGGCACGTAGAAACCGATGACTGTTCCCTTACGCTCTCTGATGTGTCTCTGGAAGAACCACTGAAAATCCGGATTCAGGCGGCTGTTGAGGGGAAAAACCTCCTGCAAATTAAACGGCAGCTCGTCAGCAAAAACAGTCTGGACGTAGCTATAGAGCCGAAAAACCTCCCGCCTCCGGCACTGGAGGGAACCCCCTATGAGGACGGTCATCTTGTCCTGACGTGGGACGGCGCTGACGGCGAAAGCTATGAGGTCTGTACGGTGGAGGACGGTGTCTGTACGCTCTTCTCTACAGTGCGCGGCAGTACAGCCGACATCCGCTTTCATACAAAGGGCGGTCCGGAGCTCCCCGAATCCGGCGAATCCATTACCTTTGCTGTGCGTGCCGCTGCTGCCGGGAAGGGCTATCTGCTCTACGGCCCTCTGTCCCAGACGGTGACGGTCACCCGGAACGACCTGCTGAGCAGTGAGCTGGTTTTGGAGTGCGCCGGAAATGAGGACGGGTCTTATGTCCTGTCCTGGAACGAAACCAAAGGCGACCACTATCTGGTACAGGAATGGGACGGCGGCGTGAACAACTGGCGCACCCTCCGCCAGATCAATCCCGGTGAAGAGCGGTCCTATGAAACCGGAATCCTTGGCTCCGGCAGCTCCCACCGCTACCGTGTCGCGGCGCTGTATCAGGCCGCGGAATGCGCAAGCGGTGAGTTTACAGTGCGTGTCGGCTACTCTCCGCTGTATGCCACAGTCTGGCCCATTCAGGACCTGCCGCTCTACAACACCGCCAGCAAAGACAACCGGGTGGCCTCCGTCCCCGGCGGAACGGCCCTGTGCGTGCTGGAGGAGACCGAAGACGGACTCTTTTTCGTGCGCTATCAAGACATTTACGGCTATCTCGACAGCCGCTTCTGCATGATTAACCTGCCCGAGTATACCGGCAGCCTGTGCGCCTACGACATCACCAACAGCTACAGCTCCGCCTTTACAATCCACGGCTATTCGATCCCGGGCATCACTGGTCAAACGGTCAGGGGCTATGAGAACGTGCAGACCGCAGACGGCAATTTCCTTGTTCCGTTCCTCTACCCCAGCGCCAAAAAACTGATTGCCGCCGCAGAGGCCGCCCGGCAGGACGGCTACCGGCTGAAAATCTATGAGGCGTACCGTCCCAACGAGTCCACGCGGTTCCTCTACAACACCACCCTGTCCATTCTGGCCGACCCCTATCCGGGCGCTCCGGTCCCTTCTGTCCCGGAAGAGGAACCCGAGCCGCTCCTCCCGGATGAGGAGGTCCCTGAAGAAACGGAACCCGAGGAACCGGCCATCCCGGCCACCAGCACCTACGGCTGGATCATGACGGACGGACGGTACAAAGTCTCTGCATTTCTGGCAGCGTCGGTCTCCAATCATAACCGGGGCGTCGCGCTGGACCTGACTCTGGAGTCACTGGAGGACGGCAAGGAGCTGGAGATGCAGTCCGCCATTCATGACCTGAGCTGGTACGCCGTCACCAGCCGCAATAACGATAACGCCGCGCTGCTGGAACACTATATGAAGGATGCCGCCGGTCTGACCGGTCTTTCCTCGGAGTGGTGGCACTGGCAGGATGACGGGATCCGTTCGGAATTGAAGCTGTCCGGCTTTCTGTCGGGGGGCGTGAGCTGCGAGGGCTGGATCAGAGATGCTGCCGGCTGGCGTTACCGGAACGCTGACGGCAGTATCCGGAAGGGCAGCGGAACCGTCTTTGTCAGCGGAACCGCCTATGAGGTGGATGCGGACGGCTATGTGCAGGATCAGAACGCGGCCTGAATGATGAGATTTTATACGGAAAATTTGTAGGAACCGTTATCCATTCCCGATGATATATGTTCTTTCCTGCGGGAGCAAAGGCAGGATGTCCATGCCCTGCCTTCGCTTCCCGTTCAGGTCTCTGACGTATTCCGTGAGATCCGTAATACCCATTATCCAACTGTGTACATAGTGATACACCGCCTCCCCCCGCAGTCCCAATTGCAGGGAGCGGTACGGCAGCGGATTCCCGTAGATATCCCGTTCCGGGTCCCACTGGCACCGGAGCTGTGAGGTCTTGATCTGCCGCTGCCACTCCTCACGGGTGATCCCGCTGTCCGGACGGTAGGCGGATTCCACCGCCTCCCGCACCATTTTGTCAAAGGCGCTGCGCCGCACATCAATGCCCAGCACATGCTCCTGCCCCTCCTTTTCCGCCCAGCCGCAGCGGTACATCATCCACAGAAAGGACGGCTTGATCCAAGTCATCCGGTCCATTTTGAAGTGCGGACCAAAGGTTCCGGACTGCACCGCCTCCTGCGCGATCTCCCCCCGGAACGCCTGATAGACACGAATGGTATGCTCGTTATAAACTGCTCTGATCTCCTGTTGATTCATCTTTTTATCTCCTGTTTAATTTGTTTGTAAAGGAAGTGCTCTGATTTCATGAAACTGAAGCGACTGCTCTGCTTTGCCGCGGCTGTACTGCTGTCCGCCGCGCTGCTTTGCCCCTCCGCTGCCGCTGCCTACAAGTCCGCCAGCGTGATCTCCGCCGCTCTGAACGAGGTGGGCTATCACGAGGGCAGTCACGAATACTCCAAATACGGCGCGTGGTACGGTCTGCCCAACGCCTACTGGTGCGATATGTTCGTGTCCTGGTGCGGCATGAAGGGCGGCATTCCGTCCTCGCTGTTTCCACGGAACTGCTCCTGTACGGAACACGTCAGGCAGTTTGCAAAGCTGGGCCTGTATCACGAAAGCGCGTCCCGGGGCGGCACCTATGTCCCCAAGCAGGGCGACGTGATCTTCTACTACAATTATAAGAATTATCCCTCCGGTTCCGTGAAAAATCATACCGGTCTGGTGCTGTACGTGGAAAACGGTTACGTCTTTACCATTGAGGGCAACGCCTTGGCCAACCGTCTGGACCAGCCTGGTCTGGAGGCCGCCGGACTGCGGGACGATTCTCAGGAGCCGCCGGACTACGTGACCGTCAACTGCTACCCTCTGGACGCGGCCCGCATCCACGGCTACGGAACCCCCGCCTATGCTGACCGCACGCTCTTGACGCTGACCGGTTTTGTCGATCTGGGACGTCATCGGGAAAAGGACGAGATCTTTCATGCCGTTGCCGATGCCGGGGTGATGCCCGCTACCAGTTCTCACACCTTTTCCCCCAATCACGGGATGCTGCGGGGCGATTTCCTCCAACTGGTGACCGGCCTCTTCGGACTCTCCGGCTATGATGCCTCCACGGTGCCCTTCGCAGACGTGCCCCCGGACAGCCCCTATTATGACGCCGTTATGACCGCCCGCAGCGCGCAGCTGGTCTACGGCACGCCGGACAATCGTGTATTCCCCAACCGCTATGTCTCCGCTGAGGAAGCGCAGAATATCATCTCCCGTGCCCAGAGCTATGTGGGGCTGAAAGCGGATGAGTTTGTGTTTACGCAGGGAGATTACGGCTACCTCTATACTCCCTATACCATTCGTGCGGATATCGCGCAGGCGTTTTATACAGTATGTCAGGAGATGCCGGTATCGCAGAAATTTGACGGCGAGATCCTTCTGAATGATACGGCGGTCGATTGGGCGGCGATCCTGCTGGATGATGTATGCTACGTACCGGCCGGCGCCCTTTTGGACGCGCTGGCCGCCCCGGCGGAACCGGAAGAAGATCCTGAACCGGATGAGGAGGAGAAAACGGAATCTGATGTTGATGCGGACGATACAGACGCAGAAGAAGCCGGGAGCGCCGAAGAAACTGACGGCAGCGGCGTAAACGCAGAGGAACCTGAACAATCTGAGGTGGAAAACACAGTGCCTGCGGTCAAACTTCCTGTGCCTCTGGGGAATACAGAGCGCGTTGTACCCGGCTGTACTGTAACTCTGCAACTAGACAGCGTCACGGCTGCTGCAACCGGATTGACCTACAAGGGAAAACAGTATATATCCCTGACGGATGCCGCCGCGCTGCTGCCGCTGAACGTAGAGTGGACCGACAGCAGTCATGCCGTTATAACCCTGCAAAATACGGAAGAGGCGGAAGAAGCAGCAGCGGAAGAGGCCGCATAAATAAAAAAGCGTTTCCATAAAGAGCAGCATGAAATTCTGGTTTTCTGTCAGGCGGCAGAAAACCAGAATTTTTTCATTCATCCTTATTTCGTTCCAACGCCGCACAGGCCAGCTCGCGGAGCGCGGCGCGGGCAGAATCCGGGGCAACAATCCGCGCTTCCCCGCCAAAACAGAGAACCCAGCTCAGGAACGTGGGGCTGACCTCCACATCCGCCGTAACAAAAAACGTATGGCCGGGACCGGGCCGGTAGAAGGCGTCGCGGCCAAAACGGTCCATTGTCACATTGAGCAGATGCCCGTCCAGTTCCAGCGTCACGCGCTGAGTATCGCCGCTGTGCATATCGAAAATCGTGCGGACATAAAGGGCCGGGTCGAACCCCTCCGGCAGCGCCGGGCGGGGAATGTCTGTTACCCGGAGGTCGCTGATGCGGTCCACGCGGAAATGGATGAATTTCTCCGGGCCGGGACGGTAGGTCACCAGATAATAATTGCGGTCTACGCAGAGGGCCGCGGGACCCTCCCGGTAAATTTTCCCGCCGTGACGGTAGGCGCGTTCCCCCTGTAAGGTCCAGTCAAAATAGCGGAACTCGATACAGCGGTTTTCGCTGATTGCCTGATTGATGCCGTCAATATTGTAATATAGCTGTTCGTTCGGGGTCTTGACGCGGTTGAGCACGTATACCTGGCGGCGGAGAGAACCGGCCTGCGCCGTGCTGGCAAGCCGCTCCAGCTTGCCGATGAGCCCGACGCTTTTTTTGTGCGTCAGAAAGGGGGAGGACTGCACCACATCAATGAGCATTTTCAGCTCGGGCAGCTCAAAATCACGCTGTCCTAAATAGTAATTATGCGTTTTTGTAATCGTGTGGACAATATCCAGCCCGAAATCGCGGAGGAGGCAGATGTCCTCATAGACGGTTTTTCGCTCGGCGGGGATGCCGTAACCGGCAAGATAGCCGATGATGTCCCTGACCGTAACCGTATGGTCCTCGTCGGTCTGCTCCTGGAACATCCTGGCCAAGAGCAGCAGTTTCAGCTTTTTGCTGGCCATAGACATCCTCCTCCGTAAAAATTTCGCATAAGAGGGCCTGCGGGAGCGCAGGGGGCAGAGCCCCCTGGAACGTTCCCGCCGTCAAAGCGCGGCCATTGCCTCGTTGACGGAGGCTTCACAGGAGCGCATGGCCTGAATGGTGCGTTCAAAGAGCGTGTCGAGGTCCCATCCCAGACGCTCCGCCCCCTGACGGATCACGTCGCGGCTGCATCCGGCGGCAAATTTCTTGTCCTTGAATTTCTTCTTCAGACTGCTGACCTCCATATCCATGACGCTCTTGCTGGGCCGCATTTTTGCGGCGGCGCCGATGAGGCCGGTCAGCTCGTCGGCGGCAAAGAGCACCTTCTCCATTTCGTGCTCCGGCTCGACGCTGGAGCAGAGGCCGTAGCCGTGGCTGACTACCGCGTGGATCAGTTCCTCGCTTGCCCCCGCCTCTTTCAGAAGACCGGGCGCTTTCTGACAGTGCTGGTCCGGCCACTGCTCAAAGTCGATGTCGTGCAGCAGGCCCGCCATACCCCAAAAATCCGCCTGGCCGCCGTAGCCAAGTTTTTGGGCGTACCACCGCATCGTACCCTCGACTGTCAGGGCGTGCAGGATATGAAACGGCTCCTGGTTGTATTTGCGCAGAAGCGCCAGCGCTTCTTCTCGATTGTTCAGCATAGCTTTTTTGCTCCTTCTGATTTTTTTCTGTTACCGGCACAGAATCTGGCCCAGCAGCGCCATGATTTCCTCCGCCCGGCGGTAGGACTGCTCGCTCATCCGCTTGAACAGCTTTTGCAGGCATGGGTCCAGCGTTCCCTCCGCGGCGCGCCGGTAGTTGAACCCGTTGCACGCCTCCTGGTGGTAGCAGAACCGCAACGCCGCCGCTGAATTTTCCCACTCCATGTGCTCTACCGTGACCGCCGGGGTGTAGCAGGTGCCGGTAATCAAATAGTACGCGGTACACATCTCCTTCGCCGCGCACTGCTTTTCCGCAGCGATGCGGCGCAGCAGCCGCACCGCAGACATATTATTGCGCATCCTTTGACAGAGCGTCAGGCAGCAGCGGCGTTCTGCCAGCTCCTCATCAATGAAGCCCGTCAGCACCTCCAGCGACTGCTGTGCGTCCGTGCCCATGCAGCAGGGATTCATATCCGCCCCCGGCAGGCTGGACACCGGTACAGGCTCTGTGTTTTGCGTTTCCGCCGGCGGCGCTGCCGGGGTTGGGACGGCGTAGGCCGCCGGTGCGGCGTTCTCCACTGTTTCCGCATTCTCAGCACTGTTTACAGCAGGCGTGCCATTCACGGCGGGTGCAGTGCTATTTACAGCGGACGTACCATTATTCATAGCTGCACCGCTCACACCAGACGTACCGTTGGCGGCAGATGCACCGCTTGCAGCGGGTGTACAGTTGGCGGCGGCGCGGACGCCCGGATAGGGGTTCAGGTCCGGAGAGACGCGCTGCCAGATACGGTCGTACATACGGTAATCATATGTAACAGCTGTCTCGGGGTATTGATTCATCATCGGGTTTTCCATAGCAACAGCCTCCTTTACAGGACATTGTATGTAAAACCCGCGGAAAAGGTTAGCCCCGCTCCAGCAAATATTCCGCCGCCATGCGGTAGCCGTCGAAGCCGTAGCCCGCGTAGGTCTTGACGCACGCCATGCCCGCATAGGAGATCTGGCGGAAATCCTCCCGTTCCGATACCGCCGAGATATGCACCTCCACCGCGGGCAGAGCTACGGCTTTCAAGGCGTCCAAAACCGCCACGCTGGTATGGGTGTAGGCGGCGGGATTGATGACGATGCCGTCCATTTTGCCGTAGGCCGCCTGAATGGCGTCCACCAGGCCGCCCTCGTAGTTGGACTGCCTGATCTCGTATTCGATGCCCAATTCCCGGCAGAAATCACCAATAAACGCCTCTAAATCGGCATAGGTTTTCCGGCCGTAGATATCCGGCTCCCGGATGCCCAGCATATTCAGGTTCGGTCCGTTGAGAAACAACAGCTTCACAGTCCGTTCAGCTCCTTTACAATTTTTTCCAGTGTCTCCTCCGGCGTACCGTCATTGCCGGCCGTATGGTCCGCAAAGGCCGCGTACAGCGGCGCACGCCGTTCCCACAGCTCGCTCAGGGCGGTGCTCTGGGACACCGGCCGCCCGTCTACCGGCAGGGCGTCGAGGCTCCGCGTCAGGTGAAAAATCACGCCGTTCTGATGCAGGGGCGCATAGTTTTCCTCCCGCAGGACCACGCCGCCGCCGGTACTGATGACGCAGCCGGTGTTCTTCCCGGCCTCCCGGACCACACCGCTCTCCAGATCACGAAAAGCGGCTTCTCCCTCCCCGGCAAAGATTTCCGGGATCTCTTTTCCCGCTTTTTGGACGGTCAGCCCGTCCAGATCTATGAACCTTTTCCGCAAAAGCTTCGCCAGCGCTGCGCCAATAGAGGTCTTTCCGCACCCGGGCATTCCGATCAGGACAATATTTTGCAGCTGCGCGGTCAGTTCCGACAGGACCTCCTCAATACGGCTGTCGGGAATGTCCTTTCCTGTGAACAGCTCAGCAGCACGCTTGGCCTGTGCCACCAGCATCGGCAGGCCGCAGGAACAGGGCAGGCCCCTTTTTTCCGCCTGCATGAGCAGCGCGGTATGCAGCGGATTGAACACAACATCCAGCACGCCGGTTAGATTGGGAAACGCGTCCAGAGACACCGGCGACACGCCGCAGTTGGGATACATGCCAACAGGGGTCGTGTTAATCAGCACCTGCGCGTTGGCATGACGGGCCAGGCTGTCATAGTTGTTCTCCCCCCTGCGGGACACCACCACGATTTCCGATGCCCCCAGTTCCTTTGCGGCGCTTTGGGCGGTGCGGCTGGTGCCGCCGCTGCCCAGAACCACCACTTTTTTCCCCTTCATGTCCACGCCGGTCCGGCGGGCCAGATAGATGAGGCCGTCGATGTCGGTGTTGTAGCCGGTGAGATGCCCGCCGTTGTTGACCACCGTGTTCACCGCGCCAATGGCGGATGCCCGGGGATCAATGCTGTCGCAGAGGGGAATCACCGTCTGTTTATAGGGTATGGTCACGTTCAGGCCCTTGAACTCCCGCTGCCGGAACAGCTCTTCCACCTTCTCCGGCGGCGTGGGCAGAAGCTCGTAACCGTACCCGGCCAGAGCCTGATGAATCTGGGGAGAAAAGCTGTGACCCAAAGTCTCCCCCAGCAGTCCGTATTCCATATCAGAACACCTCACTATATGCACCCAGGAAGGTAAAAAAGTCCTCTTTTTCCAGCTGGCTGAGGATTGTCTGGGTGTCGCTGCTGTGAACGGAGGCGTCAACGTCGAAGTAGAAGCGGAACTCGAAATCCTTCCCCGGAATGGGACGGCTCTCCAGCTTGCTGATATTCATGCCGCGAGTAGCAAATTTTGACAGCAGGCTGTACAGCGAACCGGGACGGTGGCTGGCGGAGGCCACAAAGGTGATCTTGTTGGCGCCCTCGAAAATCTCCAGATTTTTGGAGATGCAGATAAACCGGGTATAATTGTGGTCGCTGTTGGATATTTTCCGGGAAATAACCTCAAGATTGTACAGGTCCGCACAGTTGGCGGAGGCAATGGCGGCGATGTCCCTGCGGCCGCTCTCGGAGACGTATTTTGCAGCAGCGGCGTTGTTGCTGAAAACCGTAATCTTGATCTTGTTGTTTTTCAGGAAATCGCTGCACTGGTTCAGCGCCTGCTCGTGGGCCACCACTTCTTTTACGTCCTTCAGCGTTACGCCGGGTTCGGCAAGAAGGCAGTGGTCGATCTTCAGCTTGAGGCTGCGGACAATCTTGCAGTCGTATTTCTCAATCAGATCATAGACCTCCGTCACGGAACCGGCGGAGCTGTTCTCAATGGGCAGGATGCCGTAGCGGCACATGCCGTTTTCCACGGCACGGAATACGCCGTCAAAACGGTTGAAATACATGATCTGCGGCAGGGAGAAGATCTTGTCGCAGGCCAGCTGGGAATACGCGCCCTCAATGCCCTGACAGGCCACCACCGCACGGCCGGGGAATTCTCCGGCGTTCTCCGCCGCCTCCAGAATCTCCCTGCACAGCGCACTGCCGCCGGTGGACAGATGGTTCTCCTGATAATCCCGGCTCAGGTCCAGCATGGTCGAATACAGGATCTTGGTGTACTCCTCCAGCTCCGGACCGCACAGGCCCGTCACACGGTAGAGAATCTCCCGTTCACGGTTTGCGGCTAAAATCGGAGTGTTGTGCTCTTTTTTGTAGCCGGCCACCTGCCTGACCAGATCCATACGCTGTTTGAACAGCTCTGCAATCTGGCCATCAACAGCATCCAGCTGATTTCTGTAATCTTGCAGCTCCATTTTTTCAGTCCTCCATCAACATGTCTAATAAAGTAAGCGCGGCAACAGCCTCCGCCACCGGTACGGCCCGGGGTACGATACAGGGGTCGTGGCGGCCGTGAATGGTCAGGCTGGTATTGGTTTTTGTCTCCAGGTCAACGGTATCCTGCGCCTGTCCGATAGACGCCGTGGGTTTGACGGCGATATTCACCACAAGGGGCATCCCGGAGGTAATGCCGCCCAGAACGCCCCCGGCGTGGTTGGTGCGGACGGAAACGGTTTCGCCGTCCATGATAAAGGGGTCGTTATGTTCGCTGCCCCGCATGGACGCAGCGGCAAAGCCGTCGCCGAAGGACACGCCCCGTACAGCCGGAATGCCGAACAGCGCCGCCGCCAGCCGGTTCTCCACGCCGCCGAACATCGGCTCCCCGATTCCGGCAGGGAGTCCCAGGACGAAACAGCGGATCATTCCGCCAACGGAATCGGCAGACATTCGGGCGTCCTCAATGACAGCTTTCATTTTTGTACCGGCTTCACCGTCAAAAACGGGGAATTCCATACCGTTCAGCGCGGACAGATCCGGCGCACTGACTGCCGCAAAATCCGGCGCGGCGTCGGCCACGCCGCCCACCTGCGCGATATGAGCGGCGACCGTAATCCCTCTTTTTTCCAGTAATTGGAGGGCCAGCGCCCCGGCAAAGCACAGCGGCGCGGTAAGGCGTCCGGAGAACTGACCGCCGCCCCGGATGTCGTAGCTGTTCCCATACTTGACCAGCGCCGTGTAATCGGCGTGTGAGGGACGGGGGGTACGCTTGAGGCCGCTGTAATCTTTGCTGTGCTGGTTGCTGTTGACAATCCGCATCGCCAGCGGTGCGCCGCAGGTGACGCCCTCCACCAGGCCCGACAGAATTTCCGGGATATCGCTCTCCTTCCGCGTGGTAGACCAAGCGTTCTGTCCAGGCGCACGGCGGGCCATAAACGCGGACACTTTTTCCATGTCCGGCGCAAACCCGGCGGGCAGGCCCTCGATCACGCACCCGATTGCTGGGGCGTGGGACTGTCCAAAAACTGTGACGCGCAATTTGTTACCGAGTGTGTTCATAAATATCCCCTCCCAGCAAGCGGTAGACGCTCCAAAAATCCGGGTACGATTTGGCGACGCACTCCGCGCCCAGCAGCGTCACCGGCCTCTGGCAGCGGGTGGCCGCAATGGCGGTCATCATGGCGATCCGGTGGTCGTTCCAGCAGTCCACCGTACAGCCTCCGGCCAGCGTCTCCCGGCCATGAATGGTCAGACTGTCGGCCCGCTCCTCCAGGCTTGCGCCCAGAGCGTTCATGACGGCGGTAATGGAGGACAGACGGTCGCTCTCCTTCATCCGCAGGCGTCCGGCATTGACGATCTGGGTATCTCCCCGGCGCAGAGACGCCATTGCCGCCAGCGGCGGGGCCAGGTCTGGGCAGTTGGACACATCGATCTCCTCGTCTCCCGGCAGGCTCAGCTGCACGAAAAAGTCCCGGATCACCCGGTCCCCCTGTGAGGACAGCTGCTGCAAGCCCTCTACCTCCAGCGGATTGCCCAGACTAATGGCCGCGAACCAGAACGCCGCCTGAGACCAGTCCCCCTCCACCTGTACGTCTTTGGGGACATAGGTCTGGTTTCCCGGAACGAATAGGGTCCAGGGATCCCCCCACTCCGCCGTTACGCCGAACAGGTTCATGGCCTCCAGCGTCATATCCACATAGCCCTTTGATTCCAGCTCTGTGGTTATATGGATTTCAGAGTCGCCGTTCAGCAGGGGCAGGGCGTATAAAAGTCCGGTAATGAACTGGCTGGAGATATCTCCGCGCAGGCTGTAGACGCCGGGCGTCAGACGTCCCTCCACGGTCAGAAAGCCATTTTTCTGTTCGTACTTGATGCCCTTTTCCTCAAACATGGCAAAATAGGGCTGCTGCGGACGCTCCATTAAACGTCCCTGTCCGGTAAAGCGCGCCCCGCCCCGCAGGGCCAGCGCAATCGGAATCAGAAAGCGCAGCGTGGAACCGGATTCAAAGCAGTTCAGCTCCGGCAGTCTTCTGCCGCTGGTCCGCAGTGCCTTCATACACCAGCGGGTGGCCCTGACGTCCTGAGACTCCGCCAGATTGGTGACCTTGCTTCTGTCACCGGCCAGTCCGGCGGCGATGAGATAGCGGTGGGCCTGAGATTTGCTGGGGGGCGGCGTGACGGTCCCCGATAAACGGGAGGGCGTTATGGTCAGATTCACAGCGCAGCCTCCGTAAAGGCCCGCAGGCCGTCCATATCCAGCCGGACTGTTTTGGCTTTGCCAATCTCCTCCAGTACAACCACGTCAATGCTGCCGCCGTCCCGTTTTTTGTCGCCGGAAGCGGCGTCGTACAGCGCCTGTGCGGTGTAGGGACATTCGATAGGCAGGCCGAAACGCTGGTTTGCCTTGATAACGGTGTCCAGCGTACCCGCGGGGCTGTACCCCAACCGTTCCGCCGCCCGGGTCGCCAGCACCATTCCGATAGCTACCGCGTGGCCGTGGGTAACGCGGTAGCTGCTGCATTTTTCAATGGCGTGTCCCAAAGTATGGCCGAAATTAAGGAATTTCCGGGTGCCGCGCTCAAATTCGTCCTCGCCCACAACAGCCGCTTTGATCTCCACGTTCCGGCGCACCACCTGCGGAATGGACTGCCGGAGATCCGCCGGCATCAGGAAATCCAAAAATTCCCTGTCTTTGATTAAGGCGTGCTTGACGGTTTCGGCCACGCCGTCCGCGAAGGTCTCTGTGGACAGTGTGGAAAAGGTATCCGTGTCGCAGATGACCATTTTGGGCTGCCAAAAAGCTCCTGCGAGATTTTTCCCGGCCTCTAAATCCACTGCGGTTTTGCCGCCAACAGAGGAATCCGACGCGGCCAAAAACGTGGTGGGAAGCTGGATATAGTCCACGCCCCGCTGGTAGGTGGCGGCGGCGAAGCCCGCCATGTCCCCGGTAACGCCGCCCCCCAGCGCCGCTACACAGTCGGAACGGGTGAGGCGGTTCTGGGCGAAAAATTCCAGTATTTTGCTGTAAGTGGTGATATTTTTATTCTGCTCCCCGGCGGGGAAGGTATACAGAAGGGTTGAAAATCCGGCCTTCTCCAGCGATGCGCACACCCGCCCGGCGTACAGCGGTCCGACAGTGCTGTCCGTCACGACGGCGCAGCGGCGGGATTTGACGGCCTGAGCAGCCAGTCCGCCGGTCTGGTCCAGAAGACCCGCGCCGATATGGACCGGGTAGGCGCTGGAAGCATTTACCTGAACGCTTATCATAATCCTCTATTCTCTCCTCAGCAGTCATTGTCTATGGTCTCTTTTATGATCCGGGCGCGGCGCAGCATCCCCCGCAGATTGTCCCGGTCTCCCCGGCGGATGACATACGCAAACGCCGCCAGTTCCTCCACCAGCGTGTCGATCTCGCACACCAGCGCGTCCCGGTTTTCCAGAAACAACTCCGTCCACATGTCCTCGTTCAGCTTGGCGACACGGGTCATGTCCTTGAAGCTCCCGGCGGAAAAGCCCTGGAAATTGGGTGCGGAGGGGCTGCCGACATAGGCACAGGACACTACATGGGCCAGTTGGGACGTATACGCGATAATATGGTCATGCTCCTGCGGGGTAGATCTTTGCAGATGCCCAAATCCAAGCTGTTTGGCAAACACCCAGATTTCCTCCAAACAGTGTTCCGGCGTTCCGGGATAGGGAGTCACGATAAGGGACGCCCTCTGAAACATCTCCGGAAAGGAGAACGCATATCCGGACCGTTCGATACCGGCCATGGGGTGTCCGCCGATAAAGAAGAACCCGCAGTCCCGCACCACCTCCTCCAGCGGTGTACAGACCACGCCCTTGACACCGCCGCAGTCCATGACCAGTCCGCCCTTGCGGAACTGATCCCGGTATGCGGCGACATAGGCCACGGTGGCCTCCGGATACAGGGCGATAATCACCAGATCACAGTCCGGGAGACGCTCCGGCGTCAAGGCGGCGGAGATGACCCCCTCGTCCAAAGCGCGGCTGAGGACCTGTCCGTCCGTGTCATAGCCGAAGAGGGTGCAGTCCGTATACATATGAATGGCCTTTGCCATGCTGCCGCCGATCAGGCCCAGACCGACGACGCCTACTGTCTCAATCATCGTCTCACTCCATGGCCTGTCCGGTGGTAAAGGACCGGTCGGCATAGGGACGGATCGCCCGGACCTTTTCCATCATGGCGGCGAATTTTTCGGGCCGCAGGCTCTGGGGACCGTCGCACAGAGCATGTTCGGGGTCGTTGTGGACCTCAATCATCAGGCCGTCGGCACCGCAGGCAGTGGCGCCCAGCGCCATGGGCGGCACCAGTTCGAAACGCCCGGTAGCGTGGCTGGGGTCTACCACCACCGGCAGGTGGCTGAGCTGGTGAAGCACCGGAATCACGGACAGATCCATTGTATTCCGGGTGGAGGTCTCGAAGGTACGGATGCCGCGTTCGCAGAGCATGACCTGATCGTTGCCACCGGCCATGATATATTCCGCGCTCATCAGCAGTTCTTGCAGGGTATTGCAGAGGCCGCGCTTGAGCAGGACCGGCTTGCGGAGCTTGCCCAACTGTTTCAGCAGCTCGAAATTCTGCATGTTCCGCGCCCCCACCTGAATCACGTCGATCTCGTCGAACAGGGGCAGGTGCTGGGCGTCCATGATCTCCGTGACAATGGGCAGGCCGGTGGCCTCCTTGGCCTTCAGCAGCAGCCGGATGCCCTCCTCGTGGAGGCCCTGGAAGGCATAGGGGGAGGTGCGGGGCTTGAACGCGCCGCCGCGCAGTACCTGCGCCCCCGCCGCCTTGACGCTCTGGGCTACGGAGATGATCTGCTCCTCGGTCTCCACGGAACAGGGACCGGCCATGACCATGAAATGTCCGCCGCCGATTTTCGCGCCGCTGCTGAGGGTGATGACGGTATCCTCCTCATGGAATTTCCGGTTGGCGTTTTTGTAGGGCTCCTGGATGCGCCGCACCATTTCCACAATATCCAGCGCCATAATGCTCTCAATATCCACCCGGGAGGTATCGCCTACAAGGCCCACAATGGTATGGTTCTCGCCCACGGACATATGGGTTTCCAGACCCATATTGTGCAGCCAACTGGTGAACAGCTCCACCTGCTGGGGTTCGGCGTTCTTTTTGAGAATAACGATCATGATGAAAACACTCCTGTCTGAAAATGTGTCGGGAACATAGCAAAACGGGCCTTACAGCCGTTTTACTGTAAGACCCGCAATGGACTTTTTACACTCCACCCTTTCCGCCGCAGCAAAACAGACCTTATCTACTTGTGTAGATAAAGTAAAAGTAAGCGTATACGGCATTAAAGCGGAACGAGTTCATTAGAAAACACCTCATGTTTCAAAGGCTGGGGGTATTGTATCATATTTTTTCCCGTCTGGCAAGAGGAAAAATACAAAAAATCCGAGAAATTACAAGGGGGGTATGGAATTTTCTTCCATTCAGGCAAATAAAATTTCTGACAGATCCGTTTCTTCCAGTACTTCCAGTAAAGTCAGCTTTTTCTCCTCAATTACCATGATTGGGATACATAAGGGAGTTGACTGCAAGGCCGCTTTTGCCGTATAATGGAGGGCAGAATCTGAAACAATAAAATTTGAAGCAGGGGTGATTTGATGGCATTGCCGCAGGAAAAAAGCTATACCTGGGCGGATCTGCGGTCCTGGGACGGCCCGGAACGGTACGAATTGATCGACGGCGTCCCGAGACTTCTGGCCGCGCCCGCTACCGTACACCAAAGAATCAGCGGCAGGCTGTACCGGCAGCTTGCAAATTATCTGGACGGAAAGAAATGCGAAGCGTTTTATGCGCCGTTTGACGTTCGGCTCTTTGAACAGGACGGAGACTGTCCGGAGGATATTGACGTAGTTTTGCAGCCTGATCTTATGGTTGTATGTGACCCGAAAAAAATTGATGCCGCAGGCTGTAAGGGTGCGCCGGATTTTGTGATCGAGGTTTTGTCGCAGTCCTCTATGCGGCATGACCTGCTGACAAAACGCAACCTGTACCAGCAGGCCGGAGTGCGGGAATATTGGACGGTAGACCCTATCTATCAGGTTATACAGGTCAATATTTTGCAGAACGGCCAATACACCTTAAAAACAATTGCGGGGGCGGGCGATCAGTTGGCTGTGGAGGCGCTGCCGGGCTGTGTAATCGACCTGTCCGCCGTTTTTCCGGAACCGGACCTCTCAATAAACAGTTAGAATTCCTGCAACATGCGGTCCGCCAGATCCGGCGGAATGATAGGGCATAATAAAAGTGGACATATCCGCTGTAAAATAGTGGATATGTCCATCTTTTTCTCTGAAATCATTTCCGTACCAGCCACGCAAAGCCGTAGGGATACAGCTCCACATCATGGATCTGGTCGTAAGATGTGCCGTACATCAATTCTGTCCAGGCCCCATCGCGGTTCATATGCGCATGGACGAAATTCGAGCTGAAGTTGTACAGACAGATCAATTCCCGGTCCTCGAATTTCCGGCACAGCGCCAGTACATGCCGGCTACCGCTGTCCTCCACCCACACGTCCGCACGGCTGTTAAAGCACGGTTCCGAAGCCCGCAGGCTTTCCAGACGGCGCAGGCCGTAGAACTGCTTGCCCTGCCGGGTAGTGGGGTCCGTGCGCAGCTCTGCCAGGTCCCAGCGGAAGTCACCGCGGTGGATATACCGGCTGTCATCCCGTTTTTCGGGGTCGTCGTGATAGGCGTAATCGTTCAGCTGGCCGATCTCATCTCCGCTGTAGATCACGGGGATGCCGCTCTGGGAGAGCATCCAGGCGTGGAGGGTCAAGTCGCAGGAGACGGCCCGTTCCAGCTTTCCGGCGTCATGTTCGCACTCCGCGGCCTCCACCCCGCACAGCGACGCGGACGTTCCACACAGGCGGGCGTCGCCCAGGCGCGGGTCGTCGTTGTACAGCTCGCCCCGGCTCTCACTGCCCTGCCATTTTCCGGTAAAATAGTCGTTCAGGTACTTTTTATGGGCCACTTCCTGTATTCCGAAACGCTCCCACAGCCAGGCATAGTCCAGCCCCCAGCCGATGTCGTCATGACAGCGGAGGTAATTCAGGAACGTGAATTCCTTCGGCAGACTGCAAACGGCCTCCATTTGCCGCTGCAGCAGGGATACGTCGCCGGTGGCCAGGGTGTGCCAGGTGGTGGCCATTGTCGTCACATTGTACAGCATATGGCACTCCGGCTTCTCGGTGGACCCGAAATAGGGCACGACCTTCACCGGCTCCATGACGACCTCCCCCAGCAGCAGCACGCTGGGACAGACGATCTCGCAGGCCATGCGCAGCATCCGGGACAGTGTGTGGACCTGCGGGAGATTCCGGCAGCTGGTGCCC
Source organism: uncultured Clostridia bacterium (assembly GCA_947177005.1). GTDB lineage: Bacteria > Bacillota > Clostridia > Oscillospirales > Oscillospiraceae > Pelethomonas. The sequence continues at coordinate 17,671 of CAMWSZ010000015.1, forward strand.
AGTTCCTTCCAGATGTAGGGCGTTGCGTCCAGACGCAGCACATCGATTCCGCGGTTTGCGAGATACAGCAGATTTTCGGTCATATCGTTGAACACGATAAAATTCCCGTAATTGAGATCCCACTGATAGGGATAGAAATTGGTCATGACCACCTGCTTGCAGTCGTCCAGCCACGTAAAGCTGCCCGGCGCGGTGGTGGGGAACACCTGCG
>CAMWSZ010000016.1 GCA_947177005.1 uncultured Clostridia bacterium
AAAACTTTTAGCCCCCCTATCCTACACCATATCCCGCGAAACTGCACGAAAAATTTCTGACCGGACGTCACAAAAGAATCCCTCTTGGCCCCGCTCTTGACCGGATTTGTGCAGATTCCCCAATTTGCCAGCCTTTACTGCATCATTTATTAAACCACAGGTTCAATGACAGGCCGGAAAAATTTGCGTATAATAGGGACACAATAAAACAACACAGAGGAGTGATGACCCGGATGAATTTGAAAGACGCTTTCCGTGCGCAGAACAAACTGACTTCCCTGATAAACGAAGCCAGCTATATCCTCCAGGATGACAACAATCTGCTGAAGGTCGTAACCACCCATCTCCGCAGCAAGATCATGCCCGATGACCAAGACGCCGTTGTCAAGAGCGCCGCGCCCAGCGAGTACGCCGAACAGATCAATGCCGTCGCCGCATTTCTCATGCTCATGCTGTCGGAACGGGAAAAACTGAGCGCGGCCATCTATGCGGCAAAAAGCGGCCTGCCGTTGGACATGGACAGTGAGGTGGGACTCAACCGGGTCCGGCAGACCTTGGCCCACACCTTCCGGCATATGGCCGCGCTGCGGAACAGTGAACAGCTGATCGACGGCGGCGGCACCGGCTACCGTTTCAACAGCGACGGGAATCAGGTGAGCTACCGGTGCGACGCGAAACAGGTGACCACCATTAACTTTGACCGCAAAAAAATCCGCGCCATGTCCACCGAGCTGAGCCGCAAAGCGGACGAGACATCGGCCCAGCTGGATCAGTACATGGTGAATATCACAGTGGACTATGAGCTGCCATTCGAGATCAACGACAATTTTGACGTGATTCTGACCGATTTCATCGAAAAGCAGTCCGGTCAGTAAGCATGCTGCATCGGGCGCGGCGGGTATGGCGGAATGGAGAGGCAGTGACGGCCGGTTCAGGTGCAGATGAATGATGATGCTGCATATTGCCAAAAGTAAGGCTTATGGATTTAGTGCCGTATTCCTGCGATTTTAGGAATGCAAGCGTGGGACTACACGTTGTGATGAAATAAACGTTTCCCTCCATGTCCTGCGACAGTTTCTTCTTTCCCCAGTACGTCAGACGCCATTTCACAACCCGCTCAGAACGTTTCGCATAAGACAATGATATGACAAGTCGCCGCATCCGGCAGGGGCCGGGCCTCTCCGGACACGGCGGATAAGGGTCTAAGCAGTTTCAACATTCTGCCATACCCGCCGCACCCGATGCGTCAAAAAGGAGGGGCAGCAGGCCGAAGCCTGCTGCTCCTGAAATTTTATGGCCGGAACAAGGATTTCGTTCATGGGTACCTCCAGCAGAACGCTCAGCGCATAGAGATTGTCCACCGCCGGCAGGCACTTTCCCCGCTGCCACTTGTAAATGGCCTGCGGTTCCTCGAACCCGAAGTACTGCTGGAGATCCCGGACCGAAAAGCCCTTTGCTTTCCGCAGACGGAGGATATTGGCCCCGGTCGCCTGAAGATCAATGACTGGGAACGGATTGACGGACATGGTTCATGCCTCCCTGGTCAGATTCCTGCCTGTTCCGGCAGGGGAGTCCAGAATAATCCAGTCGGCCGGGAAATGCAAGGGGTTTGTTACAATTGTAAAGAAATTGTCATATTAAGCGGGGCCATCCCCCGCCGCTTCCAGCATATTCTCAATCAAAATCCCATACCCTTTTTGGGGATCGTTTACCATGACATGGGTCACGGCCCCCACCAGTTTTCCGTTCTGCAAAATCGGGCTTCCGCTCATCCCCTGCACGATGCCGCCGGTCAGCTCAATCAGCTTCTCGTCGGTCACACGCAGCAGCAGATTCTGGGCCTCGCTGTCCGCCAGCACACGCACAATCTCAATGCCGAATTCCTCCACGCCGTCGCCTCTCACGTTGGCGCGGATCACCGCCGGGCCCGTTGTTACCTCTCCCGGTTCCGCAACTGCCACGGCGTTGGCCTCTGTAAACGTGTTTTCCTCCATTACGCCAAAAACGCCCCGCGCCGTGTTGGCGTACAGCTCGCCCACATCATGGGAAAGGTCGAAATTTCCTCTCAGCTCTCCGGGCTCCCCCGCGCCGCCCGGTTTCACGGCCTTGACGGAGGAATCCATGACAGACCCGTCGCCCAAGGGCATCAGCATCCCCGTATCGGTATCGGTAATGCCGTGCCCCAGCGCGCCGAAAACGCCTGTCTTGGGGTCGTAAAACGTAATAGTGCCGATTCCGGCCATGCTGTCCCTGATCCATGCACCCAGGCGGTAAGTGCCGTCGTCGCCCCGCACCGGCTCCGCGTCCAGACGAAGCTCCCGCCCCTCTCTGGACACCTCCAGCGCCACGTTCCCGCCGCATTGCAGGAGCTGCGCGAACTGCTCCGAACTTTCCACGCTCTCGCCGTTGGCGGTCTCGATGACGTCGCCGATCTTCAGACCGCAGTCCGCGCCGGGCGTTGAAACGCCGCTGCTGGTCTCCACCTCCGCCAGACCGATGACGATCACGCCCTCTGCGAACAGCTTGATTCCAATGGTGTGGCCCACAGGCACCAGCGAGTCAGCCTCCAAACCGGCGGCGCTGGCGCTGTCAGACCGGGCCAGCACCGGCATACACAGCAGGCCGCTGAGAAAAAAAGCCAGGACCCTCTGCTTCCGCATCCATATCATCACCCCTCCTGATAAAATCGCCGTCTTTTCAACGGCAATTTTACTTTATGTGATTTCAAATGGAATAAACGGCGGCGAAAACGAAAAAAAATGGATATTTTAACAAGGAAAAAAGTACAGCGGCAGAAAAACAGGCAAAAAATCAGACGCATCAGCCCAAGGACTGCTGCGTCTGACAATTTTTTCCAATGCTCAGCGCCGGTTGAAGAGGTCCATAATATCGTCAAAGGGGTCCTTCTCCGACGAGGAAGAGCTCTCCGGCTCATCCTCCTGGGGCTGCTTGAGGAAGACCTGTCCGAAATTGTCTTTCGGGCTTGCGCCGAGACCGCCCCCGAGTCCGCCGCCTCTGGGTACGTTGATGGTACGGCTTTCCGCCGTCTTTTTCTCATCGAATCCGGTGGCGATGACGGTCACGCGGAGTTCGTCGTCCAGCGTCTCGTCGAAAGTAGCGCCGAAAATGGTGTTTGCGTCGGGATGTACAGCGTTCTGGATGAGGGTGGCGGCCTCGTCCACCTCGTCGAAGTCCATATCCATTGGTCCGGTGATATTGATGAGGATGCCCCGTGCGCCGTTGATAGAAGTCTCCAGCAGCGGGCTGGAAATGGCCATTTGGGCGGCCTCCTCGGCCTTGCCCTTACCGGCGGCCTTGCCCACGCCCATATGGGCCAGACCGGCGTCCTTCATAATCGCGGTGACGTCCGCGAAGTCCAGATTGATGAACCCGGTATTTTGGATCAGGTCGGAAATGGAGAGCACGGCCTGCCGCAACACGTCGTCCGCGATCTCGAATGCGTTGGCAAAAGTGATTTTCTGGTCCGTGGCATGTTTCAGCCGTTCATTGGGGATAATCACCAGAGAATCCACCTTTGTCCGCAGGTCCTCGATGCCCTTTTCCGCCTGGGTCATGCGGCGGCGTCCCTCGAAGCCGAAGGGCTTTGTCACGACGCCGACTGTCAGGATTCCCTGCTCCTTGGCGGCCTCGGCGACAATTGGGGCTGCGCCAGTACCGGTGCCGCCGCCCATTCCCGCGGTGATAAATACCATATTGGTATCCTCCAGCGCTTTTGCGATCTGGCTGCGGCTCTCCTCGGCGGATTTTCTGCCCACCTCCGGGTCAGAGCCTGCGCCCTGCCCAGGGGTCAGTTTTTCCCCGATCTGAATTTTATACTCAGCGTTGGACACGTTGAGGGCCTGTTTGTCTGTATTAATGGCAACAAAATCCACGCCGGTCACGCCGGAGCGGACCATGCGGTTGACAACGTTGCTTCCGCCGCCGCCGACTCCGATTACTTTGATTTTAATTACATTATCAGGGGCGGTTACCAGTTCAAATGCCATAGTGGAATCCTCCTACCACAGTAATATCATCCGTACCCGCCGGGAGGTGCAATCCCGCCAGATGACTGTAAAGATCTTTTGCTTTATTGTATGCTTTTTTTTGAATGAGGTCAATAGCTGATTCTGTGTTTTTTGAAAATTTTACAAGCGGAAAGCCGCCGGGGGCGTGAAACCTGTCGAACAGGTGTCAGTCGGAGCGGATGAACCGGACTTCCAGCTCATTGTCCATTGTCATACGGAGGATGCCGGTCTCATTGGGCTGGAGCACCTCCACTGCTTCCTCCAGGCAGGTGAGCTTGAAATCGAAGTCCGCGTCATAGTACATCTCCACTTGGAACCGGTTGTCGTACAGCAGGACCAGCTTATTGGGGTTCTGCATATCGATGCCCTCGGTACGGGCAAGCATGTCCCGTTCGAACAGGTCGCCCAGCAGCTCCTTCAGGCGTTCGAGGCTGAGGGGGCTTTCCTCGTTCAGGACCAGTTCACTGCCTGCGGCGGGGGCGTCTGCCTCCGCGCCGGTGATGACAAGATATTCCCGCGCCTGTTCCTCCTCTACGGGCTCCAGCAGTTTTCCGGCGCGGCTGATCAGCCAGTACACGCCCGCGCCGCTGACCGACGCGGCGGCCTGTGTCTCCGTCACGTCGATTGTCAGGGTAGAGGGGAACCGGCGGTTGATTCTGGCCTCTGTGATATAGGGCAGGTCCACAAACAGCCGCTGTGTGATTCCGTATTTGTCCAGCAGCACCAGGTTGTCCCCGATCTCAACGCCGGTCGCGGCGGCGATCTGCTCGCCGGTGTACCGGCTGTTTCCGCTCACCTCGATCTCGCCGACCTTAAAGAACATCGTCAGCGCCGCCACCACGACCACAACCGCCAGCATAACGGACAGCGGCCCCAGCAGCCGGCCCAGTCCGGCGCCGCGGCGGCGGCGTTTGCGTTTTCTGGCCATGTGTTCACCTCTCAAGAATCTAATGCGCTTTCCGGTCCGCCTTCCGGTTTTGTCCGGCAGAGATATTTTACGGAAGACCGGTTTTTTATGTTTGGGACCTGTTTGATTGGCCTCTCGTCATTGTCCCAGATCCCCACCCGGCCGGCGGCCGGGTGAAAATCTCAAACAATCACAGCTTCTCCCAGGAGATATCCGCGCCCAGCGCCGTGAGGTCCCGCACCGGGTCCTCGTATCCCCTTTGGATATGGTACACATCCCCGATTTTGGTCTCGCCCTCCGCGGCCAGACCGGCTACCAGCAGCGCCGCTCCGCCCCGCAGATCGGTGGCACGCACCTCCGCGCCGTACAGCCGGGGCACGCCCGTCACCACCGCCACGCGGTCCGCGATGCTGATGTCCGCGCCCATGCGGTGCAGTTCGTCCACATGGCGGTAACGGTTCTCGAAAATGTTCTCTACAAAGACGGTGGTGCCTCTGCTTTTCAGCAGCGCGGCCATTAAAATGGCCTGGGCGTCGGTGGGGAAGCCGGGATAGGGCGCGGTCCTGATTGTCCCGGCGGACCCGAGCCGTCCCTCAGCTTTCAGCAAAATCCGACCTTCACCGCCGGTGATTTTACATCCGGCTTCGTGCAGGGCGGCGGTCACTGTGGACAGATGCCGGTAATTGACGTTTTCCAGTTCCACACTCCCGCCCGCGGCAGCCGCGGCGGCGAGGTAGGTGGCCCCCACGATCCGGTCCGGCATGACGGTATGTACGGCATCGTGGGTTTTCTGCCGTCCCGTGATGCAGACGGTGGAGCTTCCGGCGCCCCGCACCCTGCATCCGATAGCCCGCAAAAACTCCTGCAAGTCGCAGATCTCCGGCTCCCGGGCCGCATTGACCAGAACCGTTTCTCCCTCCGCGCCGCAGGCGGCCAGCATGGCGTTTTCCGTTGCGCCGACGCTGGGGATGCTCAGGGTAATCTCCCGGCCGGTCATATGCTGGGCGGTGCAGCGGAGGCGTCCGCCCTCCTCACGCAGGTCCGCGCCCAGCTTCCGCAGGGCGGACAGGTGCATGTCAATTGGCCGCGGGCCAAGCTCGCACCCGCCGGGATAGCTCATCTCCGCCCAGCCCAGCCGGGCCAGAACTGCCCCAAGAAACACGACTGACGACCGCATCTCCCGCATAAGATGATCGGGGATGTCCCACCGGCTCAAGGAACTGGTATCCACCAGCAGCCCGTCTTTTTCCCAGCGGGCCATACAGCCCAAGTGCCGGAGGATCTGGATACTGGCCTCCACGTCGCTCAGCCGCGGACAGCCCTTCAGCAGGACCTGTCCCGGGTGCAGAATGGTGGCGGCAAGGATAGGGAGCACGCTGTTTTTGGCCCCCTGAATTTTCACGGTTCCCTCCAGTTTCCGTCCGCCCCTGATAGTAATCTGACTCATAGTCTGCCCTCCATGAATTTTACCAAACTAATTCATGGTATGCGGGCGGGCGGAAACTGCTACACGCTCTGCCTTCTCAGGAGGTCCATGACGGCGTTGTAGATATTGTCTGCGGCGTCGATCACGCCCAGATCCGCCATTGCCAGGGACATGCTCTGACGGCGGTGCTGGTCGTGGAGAATGGAGCAGGCGGTTCTGTACAGGAGCTGGCCGCTGCACGCTTTTTCCAGAATCATGACCGCGCCCCCGGCATTGGCCAGCACCTTTGCGTTATGCTCCTGATGATTGTGGACCACGTTGGGCGACGGCACGATGATAGCCGGAACGCCCAAGGCGGTCAGTTCGCTGATCGTACTGGCCCCGGCGCGGCAGATGACCAGATCCGCCGCCCGCATCAAGGTTCCCATGTCGTCAATATACTCCCGCACATCCAGACAGGCGATCCGGGAGATGTCCACACCGGCATCCCGCAGGTGGCCGGTCATATGGGCATAGCCTATCGTACCGGCGCCGTGGACATGGTGGAAGGGCTGGGCGCGGGCCTCCATTGCGATGAACTCCGCCATTTGGCGGTTCATTTCCTCCGCGCCCAAACTTCCCCAGAAGGATACGATCAAGGGGCGTCCGTCGTCCATCTTGAGACGGATTTTCGCCTCCCGTTTGGACAGCCGGAAAAAATCTCCCCGCACGGGAGTCCCCGTGACGATCACCTTGGAGGGATTTTTATAGTTGCGGCGGCACTCCTCAAAGCCCACCATAATCAGGTTTGAATAGTCCTCCAGCATCCGGGTTGTCAGGCCCGGAATGGCGTTGGACTCATGAATGGCTGTGGGGATGCCCTTGGTGGCGGCGGCGCGGATCATGGGATAGCTTGCGTAGCCGCCGGTGCCAACCACCAAATCGGCAGGAAATTTTTTCAGCAGAGCTTTCGCCTCGTTGGCGGAGCTGAAGAGGTTGCGCATGGAGATAATGTTATGCTTCACTTCCGACGGGCGGAGGGAACGGTGGAAGCTGGAGATCTCAATGGCTTGGAATTTCCAACCGGCGTTTTTAATCAGTCTCTGTTCAATCCCACGGTTCGCTCCCACGAAAAGGATCTCGCTGTCGGGCTTGCGGTCCTTGACCAGACCGGCCAGTGCGAGGGCCGGATTGCCATGCCCGGCCGTCCCGCCGCAGGTAAAAATGATTTTCATTGGCATACCGCGCACCTCCGCGTATGATAAAAATAGGGCAGGAAAAACGGGGCTAAGAAGAAATGGGGGCGGACATCTGCCGGGAGACCGCCAGCACGATCCCGATTTCAGCGAACTGAATCAGCAGCGCCGTACCTCCATAGCTGAAAAACGGCAGGGAAATTCCGGTATTCGGCACCAGATTTGTTACCACGGCCATATTCAGGAAGGTCTGCAAAGCGATCTGCGTGGTCACGCCCACCGCCAGCAGGCTCCCGAACCGGTCCCGGGCATGAATGGCGATCCAGTAGCCCCGGATAATGAGCATTGCGAACAGGATCATGATAAGCGTCGCGCCCACAAGACCCAGTTCTTCGAACACTACCGCAAAAATAAAGTCGTTTTCGGCCTCGGGAAGGTACATGAATTTCTGACGGCTCTTCCCTAAACCGACTCCCAGCAGCCCGCCGGAACCAATCGTAATGAGGCTCTGGGTGGTCTGCCACGCCACGCCCTGCAAGGATTCCGCGCCGCCGCCGAAGGGGTCCCGCCAGACGGCAATTCTGGCGGAGTTATACCCGATTTTTTCCATCAGGTCCGTAAACAGCACGGCGTAGCCGCCGCCCACCAGGCCGATCACGCCCAGCACAATCAGGCCCCAGTGGACGCCGCCCACCACCATCATGGCCGCGCCGATGCCTAAAATCAGGAGCGCACCGGAAAAATGGGGTTCCTTGAGCATCAGCAGGACCACCACCATTAAAATGCCCAGATAGGGCACCACACCTTCCCGCCAGGTTTTCATTTTTTCCTTTTTTTTGGAGATAGACTCGGCGAAATAGATAATAATTCCCATTTTCGCCACCTCTGACGGCTGGAACTGGGCCGCTTCAAACCCCGGGATGCCCAGCCAGCGGGTAGCGTGGTTGCGGGTGAGGCCGATGCCGGGCACCAGTACCAGCACCAGCAGCGCAACTGACACCAGCAGTCCCAGCCGTGCAAGGCCCTCAATGCGGTGGTAATTGATTTTGGAAATAAAGAGGGCGGCGGCGATCCCCCCGCTGACAAAGATTCCCTGCCGGATAAAGAAGTGGAACGGCGCGGAATAGTCCACCTGCGCGGCGGGAAAGCTTGCGGACAGCAGCATAACCAGGCCAATGGTCTGCAAAATCAGCGTCAGCACCAGTAAGGGCGTATCCATTGGGCCGCGGGCGGCCTCCCGGGCCTCCGCGTTCAGAAGCTTCAGCGCCCGTTCCTGCTGTTTCCGCCGCTGACGCTCCGCACGTCTGCGTTTTATGTCGCGTTCCCGCCTTTCGGCGGCAGTACTGGCCAAAGGCAGCATCCTCCTTTCAGGACTCAGGCACCGGTTATACCATTCGATTCATGATGCCGAACAGCGCCAGCGCACAGAAGAGGGTAGAGACGGCGGTAAAAATGGTGACGATCTTATTCTCGCTCCACCCGCACATCTCAAAATGGTGATGAATCGGGGCCATTTTGAAGATTCGTTTTCCGTGGGTCAGCTTAAAATAGGAGACCTGCAAGATATCGGACATGGTTTCGATAATATAGATAATGCCCACCATAATCAGCACCAGGGGCATATCAAACGCAAAGGCCAGCCCGGCAATGGCGCCCCCCAGAAACAGAGAGCCGGTATCGCCCATGAACACCTTTGCCGGGTGCGCGTTGAACAGCAGGAACGCCAGCAGGCCGCCCAGCATCGCGCCCGCAAAGATCCCAAGCTGGGTATAGCCCCACCAGGTGGCGGCGGACACGAAGAACAGCGCCACGGGAATGGATACGGAGGTAGCCAGGCCGTCCAGGCCGTCGGTGATGTTCACGGCGTTCACGGTCCCGACGATCACAAAGGCGGCGAAGACCATGTACACAGGCCAGCTCAGCGGGACGCTGACATTCAGGAACGGCACGTACAGGTCCGGCGAAAGCCGTCCCTCATAGCGCATGAGCATCAGGAACAGAATCGCGGCGGCCAATTGCAGCAGGAATTTCTGCAAGGCGGTGAGGCCCAGGTTCTGGTGGTGGACCACCTTTTCATAGTCGTCCAGAAAGCCGATGACCCCAAATACCAGCCCGAACAGCAGCACATAGATATGTCCCAGATCTCCGGCCATCATTCCCGGCCATCCGGCAATCAGAATGGACGCCGCAATGCCGGTAATGAACATCAATCCGCCCATTGTTGGGGTACCGGCCTTTGTTTTGTGCCACTTGGGACCGATCTCTTTAATCGCCTGACCGGCTTTCAGCCGGCGCAGGGCGGGCAGAATGATGTATTTCCCCAGCACACAGGTCACAAGGAAGCTGAGGACGCAGGCAAAAATCATTTCCATAAAACTGTCTCTGTCCCGACAGAGCGAAGCTGTCAGGCTCTCTCCTCCTGTTGAACAGCGTATTCGGCCACGATCTCGCGTTCGTCCAGATGACGCTTTTCGTGTCCGACGATCTGATAGGTCTCGTGACCCTTTCCGGCGAGTACGATCACATCGCCGTCCCGGGCGTGGTCCATGGCGTAATGAATGGCCTCCACCCGGTTTTCCACAACAACAAACTTTTCTTCTGCGCCCCGCATCCCGGCGAGGATATCCGCAATAATGGCGGACGGGTTTTCCGTGCGGGGATTATCGGACGTGACAATGACGAAATCGGCCAGTCTGGCGGCGGCATTCCCCATCAGAGGCCGTTTTGTACGGTCTCTGTCGCCGCCGCAGCCGAAGAGGACCACAACCCGGCCTTCCGCGAATCCCCGCACCGCATTCAGCACATTTTCCAGGGCGTCGGGGGTGTGGGCGTAGTCGATGAGCATGGTGTAATTCCCGGGCACCGGGACCGGCTCCACCCGGCCCTTCACATGGGCGCTGTGCCGCAGCACGGCGGCGCTGTCCTTCAGGGACACGCCCAGCGCCTTTGCGGCGGCCAGTACGGCCAAAGTATTACTGACCATAAACCCGCCGGGAATCCCCACATGAACCGGGACCGTTTCATCCTTGCAGGCGGCGGTAAAGCTGACGCCCGCCGCGTTCAGACGGATCTCCGACGCGGATACATCCGCGCCGCCCTCCCCAAAGGACACTTTTTTACACGCGGCCTGTTCCATGACCCGTCCGGCCCACGGGTCTCCGGCATTGTAGACGCCGGTCCGGCACTGCCGGAACAGAAGCCCTTTGGCATCGCAGTAATTTTCCATTGTGCCGTGGAAATCCAAATGGTCCTGTGTCAAATTGGTAAACACGCCCACCTCGAACTCCACGCCGTACACCCGCTTCAGGAACAGCGCATGGGAGGAGACCTCCATAACAACATGCGTGCAGCCCGCGTCCCGCATCCTCCGGAACAGGCCCTGAAGCTCGAAGGATTCCGGCGTTGTCCGTTCGGTGGGGATGATCTCGCCGCCGGTCATGTTCTGATTGGTGCCGATCAGGCCCACCTTTGCCTTCAGGCACTGCTCCAGTATGTCTTTCAGGAGATAGGTCGTGGTCGTTTTTCCGTTGGTTCCGGTGATGCCGGTCAGGGTCATCTCCGCGGCGGGGTTCCGGAACCAGTTTTTCCCCACAACCGCCAAAGCCGTCCGGCTGTCGGGGGTCAGCACGCAGGGGATCTTTTCCTCCGGCATTTTTTCGCACAGGACACAAACCGCCCCTTTTTTCACCGCCATCGGGATATATTTATGTCCGTCGGTTTCATAGCCGGTCATGGCGACAAATAAATCGCCGGGCTTTGTCCGTCTGGAATCATAGCTGACGCCGGAAATCTCCATTGCCGGGTCTGTGCCGGACGCGGAGATCTGCTCCACGCCTTGCAGTAATTCGCTCAAAAACATCGTATGCAGCCCACACTTTCCGTATTCTGCTAATCGGCGGTTGTGGAGGTCTGGCCCATCTGCACGGTAATGACCGTACCGGCGGCCACCTCCGAACCGGCCTCCATAGACTGTCCAATCGCCTTTACACCGTTGGTCCCGCTTGCGCCGGTGGATTTCATAATCAGCCCGGCGTTGGTAACGGCCTTATTGGCGTCGGCGGCGGACATGCCCACAACGTTCGGCACCGTACAGAGGGCGGTGGATTTTTCCGCTCCCATATAGAGGATGATTTCGGCTCCCGCCGGGATGATTGCCCCGCCCACCGGGGTCTGATCGGTAACGGTCTCCCCGTCCCCAACGGTCCGATAGGCCGAAAAACCGTACTCAGTGAGTTTTTCGGCGGCCTCGGCCTCTGTGCTGCCGATGACATAGGGGACCGTCATCTCCGCCGACGCCTTTGTATCCTCGCTGTACTGGGGGGAAATCCCCAGATAGGGCAGGATATCGGACATAATGGAGGAGGACGTTGGCGCGACCATGTTGCCGCCGGATACGTAGGTTCCGGTATTGCGGGACGGGGTGTCCAGCGTCAGCAGCATAATGACCTGCGGGTCGTCGGCGGGGGCGAAGCTCATAAAGGAGACGACAACGTCGCCCTGAATCCCCAGCTTTCTGTTGCCGGTGCCGGTTTTATCGGCAGTACCGGTTTTTCCGCCGATGCGGTAGCCTGTCACCTGTCCGTTGGCGCCGCCGCCGTCGGAGACCACATACTCCAGAATCTCCCGCACCAGGGCGGAGGTTTCCCCGCTGACCACCTGCCGGACCGGGGTGGCGTCGTGCTGCCTGACGACATTGCCGTCGCCGTCCAGCTCTTTCTCCACAAGATACGGCGTATACAGATATCCGCCGTTGATGCAGGCGGCCTGCGCGGTAATCAAGGCGATAGGCGTCACGTTAAAGGTCTGCCCGAAGGAATAGGACGCCAGAGAGACAGGCGCTTTGACAAATTTATCACGGGAAATAACAATTCCGGCGGCTTCGCCGTTGAGGTCGATTCCGGTGGGTTCAAAGAGGCCGAACGCCTCCATATAGTCCCAGTATTTTTCGCCCCCGACGCTCTGTGCAATGGAGATAAACGCCGGGTTGCAGGAGTGTCCGACGGCCTGCTTGAGGTTTTGATTCCTGTGGCCGTTCTTGTTGCTGCACCAGATCGTATCTGTCCCAATCGTGACATTGCCGCTGCAATAGAAGCTGCTGCCCAGACCAATGGTTTTCTCCTCCAGTCCCATTGCCAGAGTCAGGACCTTATAGGTGGAACCCGGCTCATAGGTGTCGTTCACGGCCTTGTTGCGCCACTGTCTGGTCTGCATGTCGCCCTGGGTATAGACCTCGCCGGCAGTGCTGCCCTTCTGCTGTCCGATCAGGTCCTTGAGTCTGGACTCGTAGACCTCCCAGGGATTGTTGACATCGTAGGCGGGATTGGACGCCATTGCCAGAATCGCGCCGTTTCTCGGGTCCATGACGATGCCCATTGCGCCGTTTTTCGCGCCGTACTTGCTGATCATGTCGGCCAGACCGCGCTCCACATAGTTCTGAATGTTGCTGTCAATCGTCAGAACCAGGCTGTTGCCGTTCTCGGCGTCATAGTACTGCTCATACTGGAACATCAATTCCGAGCCGTTGGCGTCCTTCGCGGTGACGGCCAGGCCCTTCGTGCCCTCCAAAGCGTTCTCATAAATGGCCTCCAGACCATAGGCCCCGTGATTTTCCTTGTTCAGAAACCCGATCACATGGGAGGCAAGGGAGCTGTAGGGATAGTAGCGTTTGGAGTCGCTGAGGAGGTAGATGCCGCGAATAGATTTTCCGGTGTCGTTATGGGAAATAAAATCCCGCACCTGATCCCCTACGGTATCTTTATCCACCCGGGTTTTCAGGATCTCGTACTGACTCCAGGTTTTTTCCATTTTTTCATAGATAGAGTCTTTCTCAAGCTCCAGGATCTCCGACAGCTTTTCCGCGATCAGATCCTTGTACTCCTGCCCCGACATGGGCACGGTTTCGCCGGATTTGAGGCCCTCTTTCAGCTTTTCGGCCCGGTCGATGTCCATTTTATTGGCACTCTCATTAATGGCCTTTGGGTCCAGGAACACCGTGTCGGCGGTGGCGGAAATGGCGAGAATGGTGCCGTTGCGGTCGTAAATGGTCCCGCGGGAGGCGGAGAGGACCGTGCTGCGGGTCTGCTGGCGGGAAGCGCGCTGTTTCAGGTCGTCGGCCTGATTAATGGTAAGGTCATACGCCTTCCCGAACACCGCCAGAAACGTCAGCACGCCAAACACGCAGAGCAGATAAATGGTCCGGCGCTGGATGACCTGTCTCGCCTGCCGGGCGGCGTCGGGCGGACGCTGCTTTTTTTTCGGCTGTTTTACCGGTTTTCCGGCCGTCTGACGGCCGTTTGGAGGATTGGATTCCCTCATAAACGCCTCCTTTTTTAACAGAAAAGAGTAAGAGGGCGGCGCCCTCCTACTCCGCATTGTGAGAGGTCCCGGCTCTCCGCCGCGGGCGGGACAGCGGCACGCCCCGGGCAGGTGAGCCCCCAATAAGAAATATACTTCCCCTCATTGGAAATATTCCAAGACTTCCTGAAGCTTTTGCCTTGCGGCGTTGAATGCCTTTGTGAAGAATCCCACGTCGTCATCCCCAAAGGAGACGGCCTGGTCCTCGCCCGGGAGATCAATATAGTAGATCTGACTGTCGCTGGGCTGGGTCATCCCGGCGGCCTCGGCCATTTCCTTGACGCTGGTCAGATCAAACGCCTGCTCGTATCTGGTGAGCAGGGACACCTGCTGCACCTGTAACGCCTCGATCTGGTTTTTCATCTCCACAATATTCCGGGAAATAGCGTTCAGCCGGATATAGCAGGCTAAAATCATCACCATCAGCAGCGCGACGCCCGTAAAGCTGACAATTGCGGCGGGAGAGATCTTCTGTGCGGCACGGAGCGCCGCCTGCGTCATGGCTCTCTGCCGCAAGCGCCGGATTCGGGCCTCCTCTTCCTTGCGCCGCAGGCGTTCCTGTTCCAGCGCCTGACGGCGCTGGGTGCGTTCCCATTCCCTCTGCTCTCTTTGTTCTCTTTGCTCCCTTTGTTTCTGGATATTCGGATCTCTGGCAAGGTTCCCCTCTATAGACCTCTGGGACGGACGCCGGCTGCCGCTGCTGTTGGATCTGCCGGATTTTCTGTTCCGATTATTCCCCGCAGCCATAGCCCCCCTCCTTTCCGTCCCGAGCGGCTGTAGGACAGCGGGGGACAGGGTATCTTTCGTTTCCCAAAAAAGCGGCTAATACCGCTCAGCGATCCGGAGCTTCGCACTGCGGGCGCGGGGGTTCCGGTCCAATTCCCCGGCCCCCGCGGTCAACGGTTTTCTGGTAATCAGTTTCAGTTTTGGTTTTTTGCCGCACACGCAGACCGGGAACTGAGGCGGGCAGGTACAGCCTGCGGCCAGCGTGCGCATGGACTGTTTGACGATTCGGTCCTCCAGGCTGTGAAAAGTGATGACCGCCAGCCTGCCGCCGGGCCGCAGGCCGTCCACGGCGGCCTCCAGCATGGGCGGAAGGGCGTCCAGCTCCCCGTTGACGGCGATCCGGATTGCCTGAAAGGAGCGTTTTGCGGGGTGCTGTTTTTCCCGGAGGGCGGCGGCGGGCATGGCGCTGCGGATGATCTCCGCCAGCTCGCCGGTGGAGCGGACCGGTTCTTTCTCCCTGCGCCGCACGATCCCACGGGCGATTCGGGGCGCGTACCGCTCCTCACCGTACTCATACAGGATGCGGGTCAGCTCCTCCTCGCTCCAGGTATTGACCACCGTTCCGGCGTCCAGAGCCGCGCTCCCGTCCATTCGCATATCCAACGGCGCGTCCTGCATGTAGCTGAAGCCGCGCCGGGCATCGTCCAGCTGCGGGGAGGATACACCCAGGTCAAAGAGCATTCCGTCCACGGGACCGGCGTTCAGGTCTTGCAGGATTCCGGCCAGGTCACGGAAATTTCCGTGGACGAGGGTCACGCGGTCTGAAAAAGCGGCCAGCCGCACCTTTGCGGCCTCAATGGCGGTCATATCCCGGTCGATGCCGATGATCCGGCCTCCTCTCCGCAAGATCTCCAGGGAATGACCGGCGCGGCCCAGGGTTCCGTCCACATAGACGCCGTCCTCCTGAATGAGCAGTCCGTCCAGGGACTCTTGGAGGAGCACCGGAACATGTCCAAAATCAAATTCTTCCATCATTCATCATTTACGTATACAAAAATATTGCCTTGATTTCCGGGCGTCAGAAACCAAGCTCTTCCATGGCGGCAGCCAGATTTTCGGGGTCCATGCCCTCCTCTTCCACCGGCTCCCACCGCTGCGGGTTCCAAAGCTCGAGGCACCTCGACACGCCGTTGATGACCACTTCCTTTTCCAGCGCGGCATACTGGCGCAGCTTTGCGGGAATCAGGATTCTGCCCTGCTTATCGGGTTTACACTCGGCAGCGTTGGCGAACAGGGCGCGCATGGCCCGCGCTTTGGAGACGGGCAGGGCATCGAATTTGGCTGTCAGCTCCGCCCATTTCGCGTCGGAGTAAACGGAGAGGCAGCCGTCCAGGCCAATGGTGACATAAAACGTGTTTCCCAGCTCCGCCCGGTATTCGGCGGGGATAAAGAGGCGGCCCTTTGCATCGATGCTGTGGCGGTGCTGACCGATCACACAGACCACCTGCCTCTCTGACCGTCGGGCTGTAGGGACGGGAGCACAGCGTGTCTGCCGCCCTACTTTTCCCCACTCTCCCCCACTATGCCAAATAGTATAAATCATTGCCGCCAGAAATGCAAGCGCAATTTTTTTGTTTTTTGTTGGCGAAAACAGTCGTTTTTCGCAAAAAAGCGGCGGACGCAGATAGAAAAACGTTCGTTCTACCAAAAATGCGTTTCAAAAAAGAAAACACCTTCAGCACAAAATATTGCGCCAAAGGCATTTCACGCCGCAAGATATAGTTTTAGGAAAAAATTCTGTCAATTCGCTCAGAAACAGGAAAGAAAAAGCGGTTAGGGAATCCGCCGTTCGCCGCCGCCGAGCTGTTCCTCCAGCTTGGCGCGCTGGGCCTGGAGCTTCTCACTGGAGACGGCCCGGAACCGGGCACGGTTCTCCCGGATCTCCTCCAGCGCCATTTGAATGGCCTCCTCTGTGCGGCGCAGGGCGTCGTCGGTGTACTCGTTGGCCACGCTGATCATACTGTTGGCCTGTTCGCCGGAGCGGCGGATGAGTTCCCGGGCCTTTTCCCGGGCGATGCGGGTGATTTCGCTCTCGCCGACAATGGTTTTGGCGTCGATTTCGGCCTGACGGCGGAGTTTATCCGCCTCTTTTCTGGCGTTTTCCACAAATTCCTCTCTGGCCCTGATTAACTCCTTGGCTCTTTTCAGCTCAATGGGGAGCTGGCCCTTGATCTCGTCCAGCAGGTCCAGGGCATCGTCGCGGGAGATGACGCATTTGTCTTTGGCCATTGGCATGGCTTTCGCGCTGTCGATGAGGTCGTAGAGCATGGTGATCAGGTTGTCAACATCATTTGCCATAGCATTTATACCTTTCCTTCCGCGGCAGATCGAATAGCGGCGAGGCCGCCGGCAGGGACGCAGCGGTCCAGGGGCTGGCGGTAGCGGAGCATTTCTCTGACCATTGTGGAGCTGATATGCAGGTGTTCGGATTTTGCGGGGAGGATGACCGTATCCAGCGCGGGCCAGAGGCCGCGGTTGATCTGGGCCATTTGGAGCTCGTTCTCGAAATCGGCGCAGCCTCTGGCCCCCTTGACCAAGGTACGGGCGTCATGCTGCCGGGCGAAATCAACCAGCAGGCCGCCGCAGGCGTCGGCGGAGGCGTTGGGGATGTGGGCAATGGAATCGCGGAGAAAACGGAGGCGTTCTTCCAAAGAAAACATGGGGTGTTTCTCGGCGTTGACCATTACGCAGACGATAACGCGGTCAAAAATCGCGGCGGCGCGTTCGACGATATCGAGATGTCCGGCAGTCACGGGGTCAAAGCTGCCGGGGAAAAGAGCGGTATTCATAGAGACGGCTCCTTATGGTAGGTAGTGATTTTTATTTTCC
>CAMWSZ010000017.1 GCA_947177005.1 uncultured Clostridia bacterium
GGTCAAACATGCAGGCTTCTCCTTCCACGACACGCCGGAGCTGCTGGACGAGATCCTGACAAAACATCCGGAAATGGAGTTCGTTCAGCTCCAGATCAACTATCTGGACTGGGAAAGTCAGTGGGTCCGTTCCCGCGCCTGCTATGAGACTGCGGTCAAGCATGGAAAGCCTGTCATCGTCATGGAACCGGTAAAGGGCGGCACGCTGGCAAAGGTCCCGCAGGCTGCGGAAAAGCTGTTTAAGGACTATGATCCTGAAATGTCTGTCTCCAGCTGGGCGGTTCGTTTTGCTGCCAGTCTTCCTAACGTGATGGTAGTACTCTCCGGGATGTCCAGCGTGGAGCAGATGAAGGATAACCTCAGCTATATGGACGACTTCAAGCCCTTGACGGAGAAAGAAACGGCCCTCTGCTATCAGGCCGCTGATGTGATCAACGGACAGATTGCCGTGCCCTGCACCGGCTGTTCCTACTGCACGGAGGGCTGTCCCAGACATATCGCAATCCCGCAATATTTCTCTCTCTACAACGAGGACATGCGGGAGAATCTGGCGGAAAAGGGCTGGACGGTCAATTTTTCCAATTACGAGATTCTGGCAGGCAAGTTCGGCAGGGCCAAAGACTGCGTTGAATGCGGCCAGTGCGAAGGCGTGTGTCCCCAGCATCTTCCCATTATGGAGCATTTGAAGGCAGTTTCGAAACACTATGACCGCTGATGAAGGAAATGTCCATACCTCCTGTGCGCCGCTGAACGGACAGGGCGCATAAGTGGATATCAAAGCAAAACGGCAGACCGCCTGGACCACCGCCGCCGCAATTATGTCACTGGCGTGGCCTACGATTGTCGAACAGGTCATGCAGACGGCGGTCCAATATATTGATACTGCTATGGTAGGCGCACTGGGTACTCAGGCCACCGCCGCTGTGGGAGCCACAAGCACCGTTGGCTGGCTGACCGGCAGCACGTTTTCCGCTCTGGGAACCGGCTTTCTGGCGATGATCGCAAAATTCTGCGGCGCCGGGGACGCAGCCGCCGCCAAACGGACGGCGGCTCAGAGCGTACTGGTGACGCTGGCCGCCGGCATTCTTTCCACGATCCTCTGCGTCTCGGTCAGCGGCATGGTCCCCGTCTGGATGCAGGCGGACCCCGCCATTCAGAAGCTGGCCGGAACCTACTTCCTCATCCTTTATCTGCCTATGCTGCCGCGAGCGGCCTCTATACTCTTTGGCACGGTCCTCCGGGCCGCAGGCGACACCCGAACGCCGATGAAGACCGGCATACTCGTCAACTGCATCAATATCGTGCTGAACTTCCTGCTGATTTACAAAACCAGAACGGTTTCTGTGCTGGGTGTTCCGTTCACCATGCCGGGAGCCGGATGGGGCGTGATTGGCGCGGCGGCGGCCAGCGCCCTGTCTTTTGTCTGGGGCGGCATCCATATCACATGGGTACTGTGGAAGCATCCCGTTATCTCACCCAAAGGCATGAGCCTGAAACCGGATCTGAGTATTCTGAAACCATGTGCCCGGATTGCTTTTCCGAATATGCTCCAACGCTTTGGCACCTCACTGGGCTATGTGGTTTTCGCCGCCATGATTAACGCACTGGGCGAGACAGCCACCGCCGCCCATACCATTGCCAATACTGTGGAATCGGCCTTCTATATTCCCGGCTATGGAATGCAGACTGCTGCGGCAACTTTGACTGGAAATGCCTATGGCGCGGAGGACAGGGAACGTATGGAATCTCTGGCAAATATGTTCCTGCCGATTGAGATCGTGCTGATGATCCTTTCTGGCACAGCCCTCTTTTTCTCCGCCCCGGCACTGGTGGGGATTTTCACCAAAAGCCCGGAAGTCATTGCCTTGGGCAGTACGGTCCTGCGCATGGTAGCAGTCTCGGAACCCTTCTATGGCGTATCCATTATTGTGGAGGGCATGATGCTGGGCGTTGGCAGGACGAGGGAACCCTTTGCCTACAATATTGCCGGTATGTGGTGTGTCCGCATCGCGGGGACGTTTCTCTGCACCCGGCTTTTGAGAATGGGTCTGATCTCTGCCTGGGCGTGCATGATCGCACACAATATGCTGCTGTTTTTGCTGTATTTAGCTACTTTTATCAGGGGAACATGGAATCCATTAGCAGCAGATAAGACGCTTTTCACCTGAATCAACGATGAGCCGTCAGCCCTTCATCAAAAAAACACCCCGGAACCATATGGTTTCAGGGGTGTTCTTGTATCTGGTACTTTATGCGCCGGTACGTTCAGCTAACGCATGAATGGAGGAACTCAGTTTCCGGTTGAACCTTGCAGGATACCCTTCACCATTGCCCGGCATACAATGGTTAATACGTAATCATCCGCACTCCCCAGCCGGAACGCTGGAGGCGTTGTCTGCAATTTTGTGGATGTCTGCTACCGGAACCCGGCATTAAAAAGCTGTACCGCCTTACGTCAGCAGCTGAAGCACCTGCTGGGGCTGTACATTTGCCTGTGCCAGCATGCTTTGCTGAGATTGGGTCAGTATTTGGAGCTTGACATTTTCTATCATCAGCTCAGCCATATCGGCATCCCGAATCCGGCTCTCCGCATCCGTCAGCTGTTCCTCCGAGACAGCCAGCGCTTCAAAAGCGTGCTCCAACCGGTTGTAATCCGCGCCGATTGTTCCCCGCGAGTCAGAGATGGCAACATTGGCCCGGTCTACCCGTGCCAGCCAGTCGGCGGCATCCTGATCGTCTGCGTTCAGATCCACGACTTCCGGCGGATTCAGCCGCAGCCATTCCAAATCGATATGCGGCAGATGAATGGGGATATACTGTGGTCCCGGGTCGGAACCTGCATAAATCAGGACATCCGTCGTAAACAGCTTCACAGAGCCGTCTTCCGGCATATCCGGTACTCTTACCTTCTCTACGGTGTAGGTAAAATTCGTCTCCATGCCGGTCTGCACCTTGCCGGGTAAAAGCTTGCCGTTCTCCAGAAAGCCGCCTACCCGTTTTTCCAACGCGATCAGGGTTGTCGGCGGGTCACCTATACGCACATCCGTATAATGCGTCAGGCTGGGCCGGACCTGACTGACGATACTCTCCACAATCTTGTCGCCGCTGGTCACCTTCGACAACTCCACGGGAATGTTGTGGATGGTCCGCATTTCTCCCGACCCCTCGTCCAGACGGTGAAATTCCGTTGGCATAGAGCCGTCGTTCTTCCAGCAGAAAAAGACGTTGATGTATTCGCCCTCACAGGTGGCGCAGTTGATACGAAAGCCCTTGCCAAGCAGCGTGTCCAGATTGTCCTCGTTGATGTGAGAAAAATCCAGGACCGTCTCGGAGTACCCTATATCGGTGCCGCCGGAGAGGTTGATATCAATGGGGGTGCCCTCCATAATGCCTTCCACTCCATCGGTGACAATGACATGACTGGTTGAGCTTGTAGACCTTTCCAGAGAAATTGTCATCTTACTGCCGGACATGGTAACGCTGTAGGCGGTTCCAAGCACCTTCTGGGCTGCTGCCGCTACCTCATCAAAGTCAGTACAGCCGGAAATATCAACATCTAAATAACTGCTTAACAATCCCTTTGTACCGTCGGTAAATTCAATCTTTCTGTCATTAAAATCGAAGCCCTTGCCAACTAACTCGCTGACGCTGCTATAGCCGCTTAAATCAAATGTGGTTGAAACTTCCTGATTAAAATAGTGTCTAGACCCGTCGGTCAGTACATATGAACTGGCTTGGGAGGGGGTAACTGTGATTTGAGTCCCGTAAACATTAACGCCTTTGTACCCGTTAACATAAAATTCGGTGTCGTTTACATGCATACTGGGATTGGCCTTAATAGATATTGTATTTCCGCTGTAAGTTACCGTATCAACAGCACTGCTTTTTTCGAATTCCCTCGCATATTCGAGCACTTTGCTAAACACGTCATTCCGCACATCTCCAATATCATTTACATCAATTAATGTAGGGGTATAAGGATAACAACTGTAAGATGTAAATGGATAACCATCGCTAGTCAACGCTTGCTTGGGATCCTTGGGATTGTAATATAGATAATATTCTGATCCGAGCCTGAAAGAAAATGGAATAGATGAAACATTTGGTACGGTAATTGTTACCTCTTCTCCCGTTTCTCTCCCGCCTGGAATCGTTTTCGAAGTGATATTCAGCGAAGAGGAAGTCCATTTGGCGCTGTCATCTTTTCCTCCGTCAGGCTTGTATTCACGTGCATATGCGTACAACGGATTACTGGAGTCTGCCGGAATTCTTTCAAGTTTTAGAGACACCGTTCCATCACTCTTGTATGAAGCGGTATATTTCACTGAGCTGTCACTTTTGCTGTTAATAGCCGCAACAAGCGCCGCCCCTGCCTCATCTTTTGTTGTCCCTTCCTTAAAACCAAGGTCCTTCAAATAAATTGTTGTACTTTTATCTGAACTTCCTTGACTACTATAGATAGTAAAATAATTGGCAGAACTGCTGTTTATCTGATCCGCTTGATCCTTTGTGAGCGGGAAATCATCCCTCAGTGAAAAGGAGATTTCAGCAGGTGATGAATAAGCCGGTTTATTATTGGCCGCGCCGCTGCCGTCTACCTGCTGAAGAGTTTGATTGCCGTCACTGTTTTGGCCCAGTTCGCCGTTATAATTGTTACCACTTCCATCTTTTACATTCCATGTGATATTCTTCCCGTCAGCGAGTATATGCGTGGTCAGAGTGGAAAGCTTTGCCTCCAGTGTTACTGTACCGTCATCTTTAACAGAAATAGAGCTAAGATGGGTGTATGAATCTGTAGCAGTAGACTTTGTAACAGCATCAAACGCATCCTGTACAGTACTGTAATTATTTAAATTTATAGCATCAGTATAAACGCTGCTGTGGGGAGTTGTCTCAGGAGTCGTGGTAAAGTAATAGGTCTTTGACCCGACTTTAAGCGACATGCCATCCAGTGATTTGGCGTCATTTAAATTAACTTTTGCATTCAACTGGAAGGTGGCCGAAGCTGGCTTCGCCGGCTCTGCCGGGTCAAACTCCTTATCCAGCACAAACTCCATATTGCCCCACTGCGCAAATTGGCTGTCTCCCGTGCCGTTGATAATTTCATTGTAAATGTCGCGGTAATGGCCTGACATGTCTCCGCGGAAGAGCGGAATTGTGTTGTATTTGCTCGACGCAGTAATACGGTCGATTTCGCCGAACAGTTGGTTCAGCTCATCGCTGATTGCAGCCCGCTCCTGATCGCTGTATGTACCGTTCTCCGCTTCAATACACAGTTCTCGTGCCCGGCAAAGCATGTCGTTGAGCTCCTGAAGGGCACCATCCGCCGTTCTGGCCAGGTCCAGTCCCTCCTCAACATTGCTTTGACAGCGGCCCAGCTCAGTAATATTGACCCGCATTTTTTCGGAAATGCTCAGCCCGGCCGCATCATCACTCGCACGGTTGATCCGCAGACCGGAGGAAAGCTTCTCCAGGTTCTTAGCCATTGCGCGAGTTGTTTTGCCTCTCTCCCGTAAGGAGCGCAAGGCAGACATATTTCTCCGAATTACCATATCATACCTCCAACAATGCATTTCTTAATTTACAGGAATGCCGATCTTCCTGCAAAATCCCCTTGCGTTTTACTCAAAATAAAGAATATCATAAAAATGGTTGTTTTTCAATCCTTTACTAAGATTTTTTAGAAGCGAATTTACGTTGCGGCAAGGGATACGCTGTATACGGGGATACACAGCTGCACGTGGAGCAAACGGGAATTGACAGATACGGTGCTGTATTTGGTGGATTCGGGGTATAAATGTGGACAATTCCCCCATGATTTTCCGCCATATTTTTATCGCCGCGCTTGGGTCCGCTGTATCTGCTACATATGAAACCGGCTGATAATTTTCTGTAGAGAACCGATACTGTCCAGCACGCACTTCGTCTCCTCGGACACATTTTCACTGGAGGCTGTAATTTGCTGGAGGTTTCCGCTGACGTGTCCCACAGCATTAACCAGTTCGCTTTGTGCCTGACTGATGGAATCAAAGGTGCGATTGATATTCCAGATGGAACTGCTGATTTCTTCGGCACTTGTGCCGATTTCCGCACTGGTTTCTGCGTAATAGGCTGCGTCGTTCCGGTAATTCTTTGCCAGTGACTCCAATTTATTGTAATCTTCCATGACGGTGCCGTCCAGAAAGACTAACACCCGGTCGCTTTCTTCTGTGAGGGTCTGGACGCTGCGGAGTACTGTCTGAACCAGACTGTTGACCATATTGATATTCTGAGCGGTATCCTCGCTCAATTTCTTGATTTCCTGCGCAATCACAGAAAAACCCTTTCCAGCAGAGCCAGCCCGGGCCGCCTCCACTGATGCGTTCAGAGCCAGCAGGTTTGTCTGTGAGGCGATGTCCTGGATGGAAGTAGAAACGGCGGCGATTTTGTTGATCACCTTCGCGCCCTCAATGGCCTCTTTCAGCCGTACCCGGCTGTCGCCTGCCACAGCTACCGCATTGTTTTTGCCCTGTACCAGCGCAGGCACGATGACATCTACCCGTTCCATGACCTCCTTCGACCGGACGGCCATTTCACCGGCTTTCTGTGCCAGACTGTCGATGGTTCCGGCAGCGTTCCGGCAGGTGCCGTCAATGTTTCTGATGCTGCCGGCCTGCACACCGACATTTGCACTGGTTTCCTCCATAGCGGCACTGATGTCCGTAATGTTTCTGCTTATAGAGCGGACTTTCCTGCTGGTGTCCTTCATTCGGGTATAGATATTGTACGACTCTTCTCTTGTCTGGCTGATGACAGTCACGAATCCGTCCTTCATTTCCTCAATCAGATAGCTGATTTCCCTGGTTTCACTGCGGTATTCCTTACAGTTTTCCAGACCGATAATTTTTTCTTTGATAAACTGCTTCATGCTTTCTACAGGTTTCAGGCTTCTGCGCACGCTGAGGAACATCAGCGCAAGCACAAGGCATAGCGTAACCAAAGCGGCCTGAATCGTTGCGGCGATACTCCGGGCGATCTGATCCGTCACTACGGACTTGGATTCCACAATACCGAAGGTCCAGCCGCTAGCGTTCACTTTGGAGGTGCCGATAAATTTTTCCGTGCCGTCGTAATCCGTAATTTCCGTGACGCGCTCAATATCCACACCTAATACGTCGCGCAGCACCGTGCTGCCAGTCTCCTGGGGCAGATACGCCGCGTTATTATGGGAAATCACGCTGCCTTCTGCGTCCAACAGAAAGCCCTGAATGTCCTGACCGCTGCCTACACTGGCTACCTGTCCGGTGAGTGTATCAATAGTAATGTCTGCCAGCATGACGGCCTGTTGGCCCTCAATGTATAGGGGTTCCGCGATGCTGACGATCATCTGCCCGCTGGCGAAATCCTGATAAGGGGCGGTATAGATCAGTCCGTTTTTCGCCAGAGCCTGCTGCCACCAGTCGCGGGTGGTGGGGTCCAGTTCCAGCTGGGAGTGGTCTGCCGGAAAGACTCCGCCGTAGTAGCCGAAACAGATATAATACATCAAAGCGTTAGGATTTTCCTTCAGGTTAGCATCCAGAAAATTCATGACATAGTTCATATCCATGGTGTCCATATACGCCACGGCATCCCGGATGGTATGTACAATGTTAGCTTGATCCTCCAGCCATGCGTTGACCACGCTGGCGTTGTCCGCGGCAGTCATCGCCACGTACCCCTCTGCCTGGGCGGTCAGACTGCGCTGCATGGCTGCTGCTGCGGCGGTTTCACACACAAGAATCGCTAAGATTAAATATACTGCCGTCTGAAAGACGATCTTTCCCTTGATAGTCCATTTAAAAAGTTTCATGCTTGGCCTCCTGTTTTATGCTCCTTCAAATTTATATAAGGCCCAGGCTTCGGGCTGACAGCAGGGCGTCAGCTTTGCCGGCCGCATTCAGCTTGCGGTAGTTCTCCTTGATATGGTACTTCACATTGTCCGGCTTCAGGGCAAGTTTATCCGCGATCCGGTTGACGGACAGGCCGTCCGCCTGCAAGCGGAGAATGGACAGGGCCGTACCGCTGAAATCCGCAGCGGCGGCAGCCTGCTTCTTGAGGTAGAGCGGATAGCGCCGCGCCATGCCCTCCGTCTCATTCAGGAGGCGGCGCAGCCACTCCCGGTCCAGAGTTCCGGCCTCCAGCAGCGATTTCTTCTCCTGCTGAAGCAGAGGCCACACCGCCGCTCCTTCCTCGGAGATCAGGCGCAGAAAACGGTACTGCTCCGCTTCCTGTAGGACGGCGGACAATTCCTCCTGCCACGGCCCGTCCATGCGCTCCTTTGTCACGGCGGACAGCAGGCCCGTTTCCATACGGACATAGGGCCGGCCGGTCTGTTCGGCATAGTAGCGCAGCTTCTCCAGAAGCGCCTGTGCCGTCAGATACTCCCCATTCGCCAGATAGCAGCGGACTTTCGTCAAATACCGGTAACGCTCCAGACTGCAAAATTCCTTGTCCTCCGCCGGTGCGGTCCTCATCCAGCGTTCCACGCTGTCCATATCCCGCTCATACAGTGCCAGACGGCACCGCAGGGCTTGGATATTGGGCAGGAGCTGTACGGCCCTGCTCTCCCGGACGGACTGCTCGAAAGCATCCAGCAGCTCCAGCGCCCCCGGACCGTCCCCCTGAAACAGCGCCAGCCGCACCCGCAGCCCCACGGCGGCAAAAGCAATCTCCAGCGTTCCGTTCTGTTCCGTCTCCATCTGCGCACGGGTCAGCAAGGTCAGGACCTTGTAATTGTCCTCACCCCTTTCGTAGCAGCTCTCACCCAGGGCGGCTTTGACCAGCCCTTTTCCATAGCGGCCCAGCACTCGCTCCACCAGCGATCCATAGCGTTTGGCCAGCTTGGTATCGTCCAGACTCCAGTGGCAGAAGTCCTTGCCGCCGTTCATGGTGCTGGGCAGGTTGCTGGTGACGGAAAACTCCGGCAGACAGTTTCCTCTGTCGAACAACAGAGCGGGGATACTTTTCATGATGTCCAGGATATTTCTGCTCCCACGGTGGGGCAGGCCGATGTCCAGATAGGCCAGACGGCTCTGAGCCTCCCGCCGGACCCCGCCTTTTGCGTTCTCCTCAAACTTTTTCAGCTTATCATACCAATATTCGCTTTTTTCATTGTCCATCAGCATGGAACAAAGCATACTCATACCCGCCATCAATACCGGACTGTCCTCAATCTCCCTCTCATCCATGCTGAAATAATAGCGGCGCAGCTCGTAGTAATGACCGCTACCGGGATTCATCCGGGCGTTGCGGATCAGCAGGTTTTTAATGCGTTCATGTTTGCCGCACTCCTCGAACAGCTTCAGCGCGGGAACAACCTCATCATGCATTTCATAGTAGAGGGCAGCGTTATATTTGAAGTCCTTGACACGCTCCCGCCCATAAATCTTTGCAGACCGGTTCCGCAGGGCGCGGATCAATGTCGGGCGCAGACGGTAAACGCCATCTTCCTGTGTCAGAAAATTCCCGGCCTCCGCCGCCTGTTCCAGCAGGGCGGTAACGTGAAAGCTGCCGGAGATCATTTCCGCCAGCTCCATCGTAAATTCATCCACCACGCTTACCTGCATGAGAAATTCCAGCAGGTCACTGTCCCAACGTACCAGTACGTTGTTTTCCAAATAGACAGAAAATGCCTTGTGCATATCCTCATAAAGTTCCGGGCCGAGGGACTTCCCCTCCTTCAGCTTCAGCGCAACATGACGGACCACATAGGCGTTGCCCTCGGCAGTCCCCTGCAAATACTGCACATCGTCCTCGGTATGGGCCACGCCGCAGGCGTCCAGATACCTGCCGATCTCGCCCGCTCTCAGCCGCAGGTCATCCTCTGTGACAACAACAAATACATTCTTGATATGCTGGGATATGAGCCATGCGGGAATGGGACTCCGGCCGATCAAAATCAGCCACACATCGTCCCGCTGTTCTAAAGCAATGATTTTCCGCCGCAGTTCCTCACTTTTCAGCCGTTGCAGGTCGTCAATCACCACCACGCGGCAGTTATGTTTTCCTGGTTCCTCCGGCGGTAACGCTCCGGCCTTCCAGGGCAGTTCCTCGCAGGAGAGATAGGTATATCTGCGGCCCGACAGATACTGGCGTACCAGTTCGGTCTTGCCGTAGCCGGTGGCCCCGTAGAGGTAAACCGTCTGCAACACGCTTCGGGCCTTTTTCAGCTTTTTCAGTGCCTCCACTGGCGCTACATAGTTTTTATCCACTGTTCACCCTCCTTTTTGGGCAAAATAAGCGCAAAAAAATAAGGTTACCTTATATTTTACCAAAAACGAGTTTTGTTTGTCTACTGCCTAACCGGGTAGTTTCAGTGCAATTTTTCAATTTATTTTTGTGATGTCAGTTGTACTATCAAATATCAATAGTCAGTTGGGACACAGTCCGGAATTCCGGCTGTGTCCTTGCTTAATCTGGAAATATATGCTATAATGACCGCATAGCGGGACTGCTGTTTCCGCCTATACAAATAAAAGAACAGGGAGCGATAACAATGAAAAAACGGGGTATTGCGCTGCTGCTGGCGCTGGTACTGATGCTTAGGATTCTGCCGGTACAGGCCCAAGCGGCGTCTGCGCTGGCGGCGATTACCTTTGACGACGGCCCAAGCAAATATACCAGCGGCCTTTTAGACGAACTGGACAAGCGTGATGTGAAGGTGACATTTTTCATGCAGGGCTGCAATGCCGAAAAATATCCCTCTGTGGTCAAAAGGGCCTATGAGGCGGGACATCAGATCGCGTCCCATACCTACAATCATCCCCAACTGACCAAGCTGAGCGACAAAGAGATTCAGAATCAGCTCTCAACCACCGACTCGATACTGAACAATGCCATCGGCACGAACAATTCGTACATGCTCCGCCCGCCCTACGGCAGTACCAACGAGCGCGTTCTGCCGGCTATCGGCCGGCCGGCAATCATCTGGTCGGTGGACACGCTGGACTGGAAGTCCCGCAATGCCGACGCGGTCTATCAGCATATTGTGAACGACACAAAGGACGGCAGTATCGTCCTGCTGCATGATCTGTATGCAACTTCAGTCTCCGGAGCGCTGCGGGGTATTGATACCCTGCTGTCTCAGGGCTATGAGCTGGTGACGGTGGAGGAACTGCTGCGCCGGCGTGGTTCTGACGCCGTTTCGGGCAAGAAATATTTCAGCGCCTCCGGGAAAACTACGCTGCCCGGCATCTCTCAGCCCGCCATTACCCCGGCCGAAACAGAGGACGGATATCTGGTTTCCCTGTCGGCGGACGAAGGGACTGCGATTTATTATACAACCGACGGCACTGCGCCTACCTCCCAAAGCACTTTATATACCGGTCCATTCCGGCTGGAAGGCGGCGCGGATGTAAAAGCCTTTGCGGCGTATACTCTGAACGGCGGCCGCAGCCGGGTGTCGGAGGCAACGCTGGAGCTGCCGCGGGCCGAAAAGCCGGTCATTACGCTGACAGAGGATACGGCGGTGATGACCAGCGGAGGGGAGATTTATTATACCCTGGACGGCACTGTGCCCACAGCCGCCGCGGCACGTTACAGCGGCCCGGTCCCGGTCACTGCCGGAACCTTTATTCAGGCAATTGCCGTACAGCCGGGCTGCCGGGACAGTCAGGCCAGCAGCCTCCTGTACTCCGGCCTGGGCAACATCTTCTCCGATATCCGGCCAACAAATTGGTATTATCACGCTGTTGACAGTGTTGTTTTTCAGGGACTCATGACGGCGGCAAATCAGACGTTTTCTCCGGAGGGGACCGTCAGGCGGCGGGATCTGGTGACTGTCCTGTACCGTCAGGCAGGACAGCCGGAACCCCTTGACACATACATATTTTCCGATGTGACCGGCAGCGACAGTGCATACGCCGCCATTATGTGGGCGGCGGAGCAGAACATACTTTCCGGCTTTGAAGACGGTACAATCCGTCCCGACGCGGCTGTTACACGGGAGCAGCTGGCCGTGATTTTATACCGGATGCGTCCGGAACCCCCGGAGGTTGACCCGGCGGCGCTGTATTCATTTGAAGATTGGGAGAGCATTCAGGACTATGCCCGGGACGCAGTTGCCTGGACAGTATCCCAAGGAATCCTCAGCGGTGTTTCCGATACCCTTCTCTCTCCTGACAGTACGGTCACCCGCGCCCAGCTGGCCAGCATCGTACTGCGCTGTCAGGCGTTCTGACCGCAGGTTCTGTGCCTGCCTGCCGGATAACAGGGGTGCATAAAAACAGACTCCCGTCCGAAAGGACGGGGGTCATGTTATATACGGGGATATGTATTTATTTCCGGAAGAATTTTCGGAGGGAGCCAAGCAGGCCGGACAATCCGTTTCCCTGTTTTTTCTGTCTTTCCGGGGGCAGCCAGCCGCCTGCCTCCTGCACCGAGTCCAAACGCGCAATCGCCTCAGCGGCCTTTTTGTAACCCTTCTCCTGCGCACGCTCATAATATTCCAGAGCCGTCACCGGCTCTTTTTCTACGCCGCGGCCGTGCTCATAGCATTCCCCCAATAGATACAGCGCTCTGGGGTATCCCTGATCCGCGGCCTCCATGAGCCAGATGACCGCCTCCTCCTCGTTTTTCTCCAGACCGATCCCGCGGCAGTAGCAGAAGCCAAGATTGCACTGTGCTCTTGCCAGACCCTTTTCCGCGGCCTGCCGGTACAGCTCCACCGCCTTTTTCTTGTCCTCCTCCACGCCATTGCCCATTTCGTAGCATACGCCCAGCGAACAGGTTGCCGGTACGTGACCGCGCTCATGGGCCTCCGTGTACAGCTCCACGGCCTTATGGATATCCTTCTCGATTCCGTAGCCGCATTCATAGCATTCGCCCAGCAGGAACATTGCCCGAGCGTTATGCTGTGCGGCGGCCCGGGCGAACCACTTGACGGCCTCCTCGTCGTTTTCCTCCACGGCGATTCCCTGATAATAGAAGAAGCCGAGATTGCACTGTGCCCGGGCCAGGCCCTTCTCGGCGGCGGCAAGATACAGCGCGGCGGCCTTGACCTTGTCCACTTCCACGCCGGTTCCCAGCTCGTAGCACACGCCCAGCGCACAGGTTCCGGGCGCATGGCCGCCCGCATGGGACTGCCGGTAGCACTCGAAAGCTTTCTTCTCATCCTTTTTCACGCCGTAGCCGTGTTGGTAGCACTCGCCCAGCAGCTCCAACGCTCTGGCGCTGCCGCCCTTTGCGGCGCGTTCAAACCAGAAAACGGCCTGTCCGTCGTCCTCCTTGACGCCGTAGCCGCAGTAATAGCAGTAACCGAGATTGCACTGTGCCCGGGGGAACCCCGCCTCTGCGGCCTCGCGGTAGAGCTGGATGGCCCTCTGCATATCCCGTTTGACGCCGCAGCCGTACTCATAGCATACCCCTAACGAACAGGTTGCGGGGGGATACTGTTTCTTATGGGCGGCGAAATACAGCTTTGCAGCTTTGGTCTCGTCCTTCTCCACGCCGTAACCGAACTCATAGCATTCCCCCAGCAGATGCATTGCCCTGGGGTACTCGTCGGCAGCGGCCCGGGCGAACCACTTGACGGCCTCCTCGTTGTTCTCCTCCACCACGATCCCCTGGTAATAGAAGAAACCGAGATTGCACTGTGCCCGGGCGTCACCGGCCTCCGCAGCCTCACGATAGAGCTGGGCGGCCTTTTCCTTGTCCTCCTCCACGCCATGGCCCAGCTCGTAGCACAGGCCCAGCGCACAGGTGCCGGCGGGCAGATGCCGCTCATGGGCCTGCCGGTAGAGTCCCGCGGCCTTGACCATATCCTGACTTACCCCGTGGCCGTGCTCATAGCACTGTCCCAGCAGATGCATTCCTCTCGGCGCGCCCTGCTCCACCGCGGCGGAAAACCATTTGGCGGCCTCGGAGTCGTTCATTTCCACCCCAACACCATGGTAATAGCAGCAGCCGAGATTGCACTGCGCCCGGGCGTCACCGGCCTCCGCGGCTATGCGGTACAGCTCCACGGCCTTTTCCTTATTCATCTCCACGCCGGTCCCCAGCTCGTAGCACAGGCCCAGCGCGCAGGTGCCGGGGATATAGCCCTTTTCATGGGCGGCGCCGTACAGCCGGAACGCCTTTTTCTCGTCCTTCTCCACGCCATAGCCCTGATCGTAGCATTCTCCCAGCAGCTCCAGCGCTCTGGGGTATTCCCGTTCCGCGGCCTGGGTGAACCACTTGACGGCCTCCTCGTTGTTCTCCTCCACGCCGATGCCCTGGTAATAGCAATAACCCAGATTGCACTGCGCCGGTGCATAACCCTGCCCGGCGGCGTGGCGGTACAGCTCCACAGCCTTCGCCTGATCCTCCTCCACGCCCATACCCAGTTCATAGCACAGGCCCAGTGAGCAGGTGCCGGGGGCGTAATCCTTTTCATGGGCGAGGCGGTAATTTTCCGCCGCCCGTTTTTCGTCCTTTTTGATGCCGTGGCCGTACTCATAGCACTGACCGGCGAGAAAAATGGCTCTGGGATAGCCCTCCTCCGCCGCCTCCAGGTACAGCCGGGCGGCCATTTCGTGGTCTTCCTCCACGCCTGCTCCGCGGTCGTAGCACACGCCCAGCGCACAGGTGCCCTCATCGCAGTGCTTCTCATGGGCGGCGCGGTACAGCTGAACGGCCTTTTCGAGATCCTGCTCCACGCCATAGCCGTTCTCGAAGCACACGCCGATCAGAACTTCCGCCCGGGGATAGCCCTGCTGGGCGGATTTGGCGAACCACATAGCAGCTTCTCTGTTGTCCTCCTCCACGCCGATGCCGTGGAAGTAGAAGAAGCCAAGATTGCACTGTGCCGGTGCAAATCCCTGCTCAGCGGCGTCCCGGTACAGTTCGGCGGCTTTCTGCTTGTCGGTTTCGACGCCGTGGCCCAGCTCGTAGCACAGGCCCAGCTCGCACTGTGCTGGGGGATACCCCTGTTCGGCGGCGGCGGCGAACAGCTCGGCGGCCCGTTCCGGATCTTTTTCTGTTCCCTCGCCCCGGGCATAGCACAGGCCAAGACTGAAAATTGCGCCGATATGATCGTTTCCGGCGGCCTTTTTGAACCAATAAAACGCTTTTTCCTCATCCTCCGGCGCGCCGTTCTCACCGTTGGCGTAGCTGATCGCGAGACGGTACTGGGCATCCAGGTCGCCGTCCTCGGCATCGGCCTGAAGTCTGCTGAATTTTTCCTGCTTTTTGGCCGTAAAGCCGGCGATGCTCTGCATCAGGTCGGGATCGAAGTAGACCAACATGGAATCCTGCTCATTTGGCATCATATTGTCATTCTGTTTGTCTGTCACACGTCGCGCTTCCTTTCCGTTGCTGTATTGTGCAAACCGGCGGAAAAACTGCCGGTTTTCAGCGAATATTCCACCGAAACCATCGGCGTGAATCATATTGAAAAGACATTATATCACAGCCGCCGAAAGAATTCTACTCATTTCTATGAATTTTCAGAATCCGTTATTAAAGAGAAAATTTGTCAGGGAATTGCAGATTGATATTTATAATGCGGCAACAACATCACACACCGCTACAAGTGCTGCTTCACCGCTAATAGTTATTCTGCCGTTATTTAGTAACCGGCAATGCAGGTATCCTCCGCGCTTTGATGCCTGATATGCGTTAATTTCGTTTTTTCCCAAAACTTGCGACCAATAAGCTGCAATCTGACAGTGAGCGGAACCACATACAGGGTCTTCCGCAATAGACAATTTCGGACAGAAGCTTCTTGAGACACAGTCTGTCTCCTGCCCTCTGGCAGTTGCGTTTTGTATGCGGCCTGCAATGCCCATCAGAAGCTCATAGTTAGGCTTCATGGTTCTGACCTGATCTTCCGTTTCAAATACACAAACGAGATCAAGTCCCAGCACCGCTTTCACAGGCCGGACACCGTATGCCTGCTCCATTTCATCTGTAACCGGAATCTCTGTCAGCTCATAGGTAGGAAAATCCATTTCATAGAGATGGCCGTTCCGCCTGATTGTCAGCTCACCGCTCAAAGTTTGAAATCTTACGGCTGTACTTTCGGGTTCATAATAGTTTAGAATCACAAAAGAAGATGCCAATGTTGCATGTCCACATAATTCGACTTCTTTTCCCGGCGTAAACCACCGAAGGCGGTAGCCCTGCTTTTCCTTGACGATAAACGCAGTTTCTGACAGATTATTTTCCATTGCCATATTCAGCAAAGCTTCATCAGCCGGCCACGAATCCATCACACAAACCGCTGCTGGATTTCCCGAAAAGGGCTTATCCGTAAAAGCATCTACGATGTATTGCTTCATATTATTCCCTTCCCCGATATATATTTGTTGATTTGTTGTACGGAAAGTATATCACGGATGAGAGCGGCAGGCAACCCTGAGTTACACTATTCCATCTCTACCGGAGCTATTATAGCACAAATGTTTTTGCTGCGCAACGAAAAAATTGTGGACGGGCAGGAAAAATGCGCCGCGGGAACAGGCGGCGCATTTCCCGTTAATGGGAACAGGTGAGAAACAGATAGACGATATAGACCGCCAGCAGCGCGAACCCCTGCCAGCGCTGGAATTTTTTCGTAAACATGGGGGGGATAACGGCGATACAGCCCACCAGCAGGCAGGCGGGCAGGTCGATCAGCCCGGCGGTTGGGGACAGCGGCAGGGCTTTCCCGGAGATCAGGCCGCTCACCGGCAGGATCAGGGTCAGGTCCATAATATTTGCGCCCAGGATATTTCCGACGGACAGAGCAGACTGTTTTTTTGTCACGGCGGTGACGGTCGTCACCAATTCCGGCAGGGACGTCCCGACCGCGACAATCGTCACGCCGATGATCCGTTCCGACACGCCCACCATACGGGCCAACGCGCTGCCGCTGTCAACCAGCAGGTCAGCCCCGATCACAACGCCCGCCGCACCGGCCACAAATTTCACGCAGTTGAGCAGGACTTCTTTTTTCTGCGGGGACATTTTTTTATGAGATGTATGGTTATTCCCTCCGGCCGTCACAGCGGACCGGACGTTTTCGATGATAAACGCGGCGAAGATAATCAGCAGCAGGCCGGACATCCGCAAATCCACGGCGCCCTGATTCCCCGCCAAAACGATGACGCCGGAAGCGGCGAGCATAAGCAGAGATTTGAGCAGGTAGTCCCGGCGCCGGATCGTTCCGGGCATGCAGACCAGGGCGATAGCCATAATCAGGCCCAGGTTGGCGGTGACGCTGCCGACGGCGTTGCCCACGGACACTGTCTCGTCTACACATCTGACGCTGCCGACGACTCCTTACGTGTAG
>CAMWSZ010000018.1 GCA_947177005.1 uncultured Clostridia bacterium
TTGCTGGACAGATTCATCTGCCCGCGTTTGCGGCTTCCGGCGCTGCGGAATTTTTCCTTGCTCTGCTCCCGGTCCCGGCGTCCGCCGCGGTCGGTGCGGTCGGCCATATCCTGCAATTTTTCGTCGTACTTATCCAGATTTACGTTTGTAGCCTTGCGGGTATCGACGACCTTTGTTTTCGGCACCCGGGACGTGGGCTGCTGCTGATTTTGATTCTGATTTTGATTTTTCTGCTGGTTCTGCTGCCCCTGACCGTTCTGCTGATTCTGCTGGCCGCGGTTCTGCTGTCCCTGATTCTGACCGTTACGGCTCTTTTTCTGCTGTCCCTGATTCTGCTGCTGCCCCTGGGGCCTCTTGGACTGCTGGGCAGACTGTTTGTCCTGTCTGCCGGTTTTTTCGGATTTTTCAGTCCTTTCAGATTTTTCAGGTTTCTCGGATTTTTCGGCCTTTTCCTGTTTTTCCGGTGCGGACTGTTCGGCCATAATGGCCTCCAGGCTGGAGACCTGATTATGCTGGGTCAGATATTCAAACACCACATTCAATTCATGCTCGTTCAGGTTCTGCCCTGATTTTTTGGGTTTATCAAAGTATTTGCCGAGGATTTCGATGATCTGTTTTGTCTGCATCCCAAAATCCTTTGCCAGCTCATTGACCTTGTACCGATTGCTGATACTACCCAATTCGCTCACCTCCATAGTGATTCCGGTTAGTGTACCATAGCGCACGTCCGGCAGTCCACGCCCGGGCGGGGATTCCCGGACGTGTGTTATGACACTAAGATTGTTTCTGACCGGCGGTTTTTTTCCGTTTTCCCCGCGCGGCCTCCTGCTTTGACGCCTTTCTTGCTTTGGCCCGCTTCGCTTTGAGTTGCAGTCTCCCGGCGGCGGGACCGAATTTTTCGGGGTATGATTCGGCCAGTTTTCCCACAAACGCACCAGCAAGTCCGGTATCAGTGAACGCACACAGCGCGCACAGATCCCGGCCCACCGCGCCGCCCAATTCCTGTTTGGAGAAGGGGACGGTCAGGCAGAGGCACTGCCCCTGCTGCGCGTAGAGCAGGGCGCGTCTGACGGACCCGGCGGCGGCGTCCTCCGCCGCGATGACCAGCCGCGCTTTTTTGTACTTACAGGCGCTGCCCACGCACTCCTCCCCGACCTCCAGACGGCCTGCCCGGAGGGCCAATCCGAGCAGGGCCAGGGACTTATCCATTTTCTTCTCTCATCTGATCCTCCAGCAAACCATAGACCTCATCCGGGATCTGAACGGAAAACGCCCGCTCCAGGGCCCTGCTTTTCCGGACTTTTTTAAGGCACTCCGGCTGCGGGCACACATACGCGCCGCGGCCGGGCATTTTCCCCTTGAAATCCAGATTGACCGCGCCCTCCGGAGACCGCACCACCCGGATCAGGTCCTTTTTGTTCTTCATTTCCCTGCACCCCAGGCATTGCCGCTGGGGTATTTTTCTGACCCTCAAGACAACGCCTCCCCGCTTTGCTCCTCACCGGCGGGCACCGGTTCCTCTTTGGGTTCCGCTTCCTCAAAGGATTTTGGTTTAATATCCACCTTATAGCCGGTCAGACGGGCGGCGAGACGGGCGTTTTGTCCCTCCTTGCCGATGGCCAGCGATAATTGGTCGTCCGGCACGATCACGCGGCAGGCCTTGCCCTCATCGGACAAAATCACGTCCAGCACCTCGGCGGGGGCAATGGCGGCGGCAATGAACTGTGCGGGGTCCTCGCTGTATTTGATGATGTCGATTTTTTCACCGCCCAGCTCATTGACGATGCTGTTGACGCGCTGTCCGGCAGGCCCGACGCACGCGCCAATGGGATCAATGGCCTCATCCGCACTCCAGACGGCGATTTTGGTTCTGCTGCCGGCCTCCCGGGCAATGGACTTCACTTCCACAAGGCCGTCGTAGATCTCGGGGACCTCCAGCTCGAACAGCCGCCGTACCAGTCCCGGATGAGTCCGGGAAATCATCACCTGTGGACCTCTTGTGCTCCTGCGCACCTCCACCAGATACACCTTTACATGCTGGCCCTCCACCAGTTCCTCACCCTTGATCTGTTCGCTGGCCGCCAGCAGGGCCTCCGTGGACTCGGGGCCGGAACCGATTTTCAGCGACACGCTGCCGTTTCTCGGGTCGATCCGGCTGACTTCACCGGTGAGGATCTCGTGCTGCTTGGAGTTGAACTCGTTGTAGACCATACCCCGTTCGGCTTCCCGCAGGCCCTGGATGATGACCTGCTTGCCGTTTCCGGCGGCGATGCGTCCGAACTCCACGTTGTCAACGGGGATGTTCACCAGTCCGCCGATCTCAGACTGTCCGAACCGGGCTTTAGCCTCGTACAGGGATATCTGTGAACCCGGACGCTCCACTTCCTCGACGATTTCCTTCTGCACATACATCCGCAGATCCTTTTTGACCTCGTCCACGTCCACGATCACGTTTTCCACGCCCTCGTGGTCCCTTTTATACGCGGTGGTGAGCGCCTGGATAATTTTGTCCATCATAAAGGTAGGAGAAATTCCCCGCTCTTTTTCCAGCAGGTCCAGCGCCGCAAAGATTTCATCGCATTTCATGACAAATACTCCTATTCATGTATATCATCCAAAATGGCAGATTTAGAATTCGATCCGCAGCCGGCAGAGCGCCACCTCGTTTTTCGGGAAGGTCAGGGTCCGGTCCCCGACAGTTACGGAGATATCGCCGTTCTGATACCCGGCCAGCGTACCGGCGAATTCCTTTCTGCCGTCCCGCGCCTTATAGAGCTTGACGGTCACGGGGCTCCCCATAAATTTCTCAAAATCGGAGGGACGCTTCAAGGGGCGTTCGGCACCGGCGGAGGAGACCTCGAACGTATAGCTTCCCTCAATGGGATCGGCCTCGTCCAGCAGATCGCTGAGGGTCCGGCTCACGGCTTCGCAGTCGAGGATATCGACGCCGCCCTCCTTATCGATATAGACGCGCAGGAACCAGGTGCCCGCTTCCCGCACATATTCCACGTCCCACAGCTCGCAGCCTGCGGCCTCCACCACAGGGGCAGCCAGCTTTGCCACCAGTTCGGTGATTTTCGCCATACTAAAAAATACCTCCCACAAGAGATCGCGCCCAAATCAAGGAAAATTTCCCTGATGAAAATAGGTCAAGAAAAAGAGCGGACCAAAAAGTCCACTCTGGTCTGCTAACCTAAAGGCACCCTTATTATAACACAGAATTCCGGAAAGCGCAAGAGCTTTCTGCGAAAAAATCCGGAAAAACACCAGCATCTGCGGCGGGCGGCGGGGCGGGTTCAGCCAAGGCCGTCCAGCGTGAGGCCGAAGGACGGGCCAAAATGCTCCAGAAACCAGGAAACCTCCTCCAACTGCATCTGTTCCAGGGCCTTAGCGGTGACGCGGGCGGCGTCGGAGAACTCCCGGTTGCCCACGGCCAGCTCCTCCACGCATTTGATATAGGCGCACAGCTTGTCCGCCGCCTTGACGATTTTCCGGATCTCGGGATCGTCCTCCAGAAGCAGGGACTCATAGGCAGGCCGCATGGAACCGGGCAGCATGTCCAGCAGCTTTTGCGATGCCGCGTTCTCGACATGCCGGTAGGCGTCCTCCAGCTCGGCGTTGAAGTATTTAATGGGGGTAGGCAGATCGCCGGTGAAGATTTCGGAGGCGTCATGGAACAGCGCCGCCGCCGCGCAGGCGTTTGGGTCGCAGGGTTTGCCGAACACGTCCCGCCGGATGACCCCCAGCGCGTGGGCCAGCACTGCGGCCATATGGCTGTGCTCCTGCACGTTTTCCGTTACGCTGTTGCGCATCAGCGACCAGCGGCTGATGTATTTCAGCCTCGAAATATAGGCAAAAAAGTGAAACATAGCGGTATCCTTTCCCGTGAATTGCCGGACGGCGGCGCGGCGTTCCTCACCGCACGTCGATCCGCTCCACATCCACGCACAGTCCCGTGGCGCTGTCGAGGCTGAAAACCGCGCCCTGCATTTTGCACGGTCCCTCCGCCGTCTTGTACCGTCCCGGCAGGCCGCCCAGAAATCCTTCGATGCTCTGTTCCGTCTGGACACCCAAAACGCTGTGGACCGGTCCCGTCATACCCAGGTCCGTGATATATCCGGTGCCCTTGGGCAGAATCTGTTCGTCCGCCGTGGGCACATGGGTGTGGGTCCCCCAGACCGCCGACACTTTTCCGTCCAGATAGTAGCCCATTGCCAGTTTTTCGCTGGTGGCCTCCGCGTGGAAATCCACCAGCGTGAAAACCGGTTTTCCCACCCGCAGCGTCCGTTCCGCCACGGCAAAGGGGTTGTCCGCATTGAAATCCAGCCCGCAGCGCCCGATCAGGTTCATGACCCCGATATAAATATGCCCGCACTCATAGATCCCCCAGCCCTTGCCGGGCATCCGTCCGGTATAGTTTGCGGGACGCAGTAAATACGGGTCATCCTCGATCCAGGACGCGATCTGCTGTTTCCCAAAGGAATGGTTCCCCAGCGTCACCACGTCCGCGCCCGCCTGATACAGCTCCTCCACCTGCCGCGGCAGGATACCGCTTCCTGCGGCGTTTTCCCCGTTCACAACCGTAAAATGGATATCCTTCCATTTCTTAATCATGCGCAGATGCTTGGACAAATGGTCCATGCCCTCGTCGCCCACCACGTCTCCGACTGCCAGAATACGGTAAATCACACGCTCCACATCCTTTCCGGACTCCCGTTGTTTGAAGACAGTATATCTTTTCCCGAATAAAAAAGCAAGATAAAAATATTATGTTTCTCCGCCGAAGTACGCCAGAAACAGGATGCGTTTCCAGACGCTCAATTTTTTCCAGGCCGTACTCTCTGCGTGTCTGACCCAGCCCCAGGCGTTTTCACGCTCCTCCCAGGTCAGTTCATGCTGGCTGAACTTGGCTTTTCGACCCAACTCCTCCAGCACCGGTTCTTCAGGGCCGCTCCATTCCAGCAGCTTTTGATAGTGCAGATAGGCGCGGATCACGGCTTGATTGTTATTTGCGGAGGCGCGTTTTTTCCGCCTCACCAGCTCCGCCGTCCGGTAGGCCCCGTATGGCGCCGCCGCAGCCAGCAGGATCACGACCGGTTTCCACAGCCAGCCAA
The DNA here is from genome assembly GCA_947177005.1 of uncultured Clostridia bacterium. Lineage (GTDB taxonomy): Bacteria > Bacillota > Clostridia > Oscillospirales > Oscillospiraceae > Pelethomonas. Next base: position 5,115 of record CAMWSZ010000018.1, read on the forward strand.
GCTCTAATTTCGTTTTCTCAACTGTATCATTTTCCGGATGCTCTTCCTCCGGTTTTTCCGGATGTTCTTCCTCAATTTTCGGCTCGCCGATCTCCTCTTCCTCCTCATCCGGGACATCGGTCTGCAAAATTTCCGGGGCTACCGTGTCCGGGGTCGCGCCCTGACGCCCCGGTGTCATCTCGACGGGATACCAGCCGTAGCCGTCCAGATACATCTCCACCCACGCATGGGCATCGCTGTCCCGCACGGGAGAACCGGCGTTTTCAGCCGACGAAACGGTATAGCCGCTGCCGGTCTGCTCAACGGTAAACTCGCTTGCATTCACCCAGGGGGCATACCCCTCCACGTATCGCGCCGGAATGCCCTGCATCCGCAGCAGCAGTGCGCCGGTCGTGGCAAAATGGACGCAGTAACCCCGTTTCTCCTCCAGAAAATGCTCCACAAAATCCCCCATTGGATTCATGGCGGTCACATCCAAATCGTAGACCGCGTACTGCGACAGTGCCCTTGCCGTGCGGACCGCCGCCGCGGCCGGTTCCTGAAACTGCTCCGGCAGCTCCGACGGCCAATTGACTTCCGTTGTTTCCACCAACTCCGCCAGCGGCAGCAGGGCCTGCCTGGTCAGCTCCGGGACATCCAAATAGTTCTCGTACACATATTCCCTATACAACGTCTCCAGCCAATCCGCCTCTCCTTCCAGCGGCTGGAAATCCGACGGTCCGCCCGGGATATACTCGATCACATATTCCTGTCGTGTTCGGACGGCGTTTCCGTCTTCCTGCTGATTGGCATTTCCGTAGAGTATAGCCTGTCCGTCAGGAAACCCCAGCAGCCGGTACGGATAATAGGCGGCGTTTCCGGCCTCCCGCACATGCCTGACTGCCATCATTTCCTTTGGCAGCCCGGCGGTATAGGCAGGAATCTGAGCTGGCAGAATAGATTCTGGATCATAGTGCATGTTATTGCGTGTCGAAACTTTCCAGCCGCGGCCGGTGTAAAGTCCCGCCGCGCCGCCCCGCAGATAGAGGCGTCCCGTCTGATGCGAGAGTACCGTCAAAACCACATCGCCGGAATAGCGCCGTGCGCCCGCCTGCGTCAGATCGATTTTCCCGTTGATCTCCTCCTGTCCCGGCGTCTCCACGGCCATATCCAGATTACCGTTTCCGCCGCCGGTGCCGCCGCCCTCCCAGACAAAGCCGTCAAAACATTTTGTCATCGTATTGATAATGCCGTCCCGGGCGTTGGTGGCCCACTGCGGACGGGTATACCCCTCCTGGGGCATCGCCGCCCACAGTACAAACAGCAGCAGCGACACGCCCCCCAGACTCATCCACACGCCTTTTCCCAGACTCTCCCTGTCCTGCCGGTTATAGAGGGACGTCACCAGCAGCGTCAGCCACCCGGCGCACTGTGCCAGCAGCGGCAGCAGGGCCGGCAGCACCCCCGACATCATCGCCGGCAGCAGCGGCGCGGTTAAAAGCACCATTGTCAGATGCCAGCACCGTTCCCGGACCGCCAGCCAGCCCAGCAGAATGCCCGCCATGAAAACCACGGCCAGCAGCGCTTCCGTGATGACATCTCTGTTCAGCCGGTAGAGCATACCGTCATGCACCATTATACTCCAGAACAGCCGCAGGGCCGGCAGCAAAGCGTCCCAACGCCGCCACAGGTAAACGCCGCCCACGCCCAGCAGTCCCAATACGGCCCAGCCGCCGTGGGGTACTGCCCACAGCGCCGCGTTCAGGCACGCAGCGCCCAGGCATCCAAAAATCAGCTCATATTGAATATAGGGAAGATATTGGGCATCGTAAGCGGTGATAAAGGAAAAAAGCCCTCCCGCCAGCAGCAGGAACAGGATCACGCAGTTCCCCAACAGCAGCGGCAGGGCGGAAGTCATTTTTCTGCTCATAGCGAATCCTCCGTCAGCGCATGGATATGGATCTGATAGAGCATCTCGTCCTGCTCCACGCTGCGCAGCGTACCGGTTTTCTGCCCCGTTTCCGGCGCGGGGTCCGACAGTGCGGCGGCCAGACAAACCCACCAGTCCCGTTCGCAGCCCACCGCGTACCGCCGCGCCGCGCCCGTCACCGGATGTACCCAGCGGACCTCAAAGGGCCGTTCCCGCTCCAGCAGGGCCCGGCTGTAACCGGCAAGCCGGTCCAGTATCCGGTCCGTCTGGTCCGGCGCGCCGAAGTGGTCAAAGGTCAGTACCGGCGTGGGCAGTTTTTCGGCCAGCAGTTCTCTTGTAATGAGATCGTCCCGTTTGGCGGACATTTTCCAGTGGACCGACCGCATGCTGTCCCCGGGACGGTAGGGCCGCAGCTCGTAGTCCTCCCCCATAGACGCCTTGCCTTTCGGCACCGGCACAGACACGCCGCTGCTCTCCGGAAGTGAAATTTCTCCCGGGTCCTCCTCCAGCGGCACCACCAGCACGCTGCCGCCGGTCCTGACCCGCAGCGGCAGCGCGAACAGACCCAGACAGTCCCAGGCCCGGACGCGGTCCACGGAGCACTCCGCCATGCCGCAGTGTCCGGTCTCCACGCGCCAGGACGCGGAGACTCCCGGCGATGCCCCCCGCAGAACGACCGGCAGGACCTCGGTTTTCCCGGTAAAGGCGTACCGAATCCGCACCCGTGCCGTCACGCAGGCCGCAGGAAAGCCAAAACGGTTCTCCAGCGCCAGCGTCCAGACGGCGTGCTCATTCCGGCGCACGGTACGGCAGTCCGTTCTAACCCGCACCCGCAGCCCCAGAATCCCCGGCAGGCTCAGCAGCAGAGACAGAACCGGCAGCGTCAGAACGAGAAAAAATATGTAGTGGAAAATCCAACCGATATCGAACAGCTGCCCCATCAGCGCCCCCAGCAGAACGCACAGATAGGCAATCCGCCGGGCCCACAAAAGCGACGTCATTGGATCTTTGGGGACGGCGTGCTGCGCAGCACTGCGGCGGCGATAGCGGAGGCGTCCGTCTCCTCCCCCGGCGCAACGAGCAAACGGTGCGCTGCGGCGTCCAGCCAGATGCACTCCACGTCCTCCGGCACCACATAGTCCCGTCCCCGCAGGAACGCCACCGCCCGGCTCACGGACATCACCGCCAATGCAGCTCTTGGGCTGGCACCCTGGAGGAGCTGGGGATGCTCCCGGGTTTTGCCCGCCAGCCGGACGATATACTCCAGCACGCCGTCGCTGACGTACACCCGTCCGGCTTCATCCCGCAGCTGCCGGAGCTGTTCCCGGCTGACCACCTGTTCCACGCCGTCCATACCGGACCCGAACTGCCGCCGCTTCAGCAGCTCCAATTCCTCCGCCGGGGTGGGGTAGCCCATGGAGAGCCGCAGCAGAAACCGGTCTAATTGGGAATCCGGCAACCGCTGGGTCCCGGACGCGCCGGTGGGATTCTGCGTGGCGATCACCAGGAACGGGTCCGGTACGGGATGCGACACCCCGTCCACCGTGACCTGTCCCTCCTCCATTGCCTCCAGCAGCGCGGACTGCGTCCGGCTGGTGGCACGGTTCAGCTCGTCGGCCAAAAACAGGTTGCACAGCACGGCTCCCGGCTGGTATTCCATTCTGCCCGTATTTTTATTGTAAAGAGAAAAGCCGGTGATATCCGACGGCATCACGTCCGGGGTGAACTGCATCCGGCTGAACTGCAAATTCAGCGCCTTTGCAAAGGCCAGCGCCAGCGTCGTTTTCCCGACGCCCGGGATGTCCTCCAGCAAAATATGGCCCTTGGCCAGAATCGCAGCCAGGACCTTGAATAAAATGCTGTCCTTCCCCACGATCACTTTTTTTACTTCCGCCACCACCGCGGCGGCCAAATCTCTGTTGTTCATCAAATAATCCTTTCTGAAAATCTCCGGCCCGTTCTCTTCCGCACCGGACGGACTATGATTATACACCGTTCCCGTAAAAAAAGCAACCGTCTCCATAATTTTGGCGTTCTATCCATTTTGTAACCTTTTTGTCATATTTTCCCTTGAAGTTGCACTTGGTTTGTAACCCGCCCCGTGCTATACTAAGGATAAGAAACAGGCGGCCGGACCGCCTTGCAGGAGGTATCATCATGAGAAAGAAAAAGACAATGGCGTTCTTGCTGGCGCTGGCCCTGCTGTTCACCGCGGCGGCCTGCGGCAGCGGAAACGGCGAGACAACCGGCGGTCAGACCAACGGCCCGCCCCCCACAGAGCAGATGAATCCGCCGGAAGAGGATGCCGGAGATGCCGCGGAACCGGTCATCGAACCGCCAGCACCGGAACCGGAGCCCTATCAGATTTCGGACCCCAAGGTCATGCCGGAGGGCGGGCAGAAGGACGGCGTCACCTATGCAGCCTGGAACGATCTGGTGGAGCACCTGTTTTTTCATCCGATCATCGCGTATCCGGAGCTTGCCTTTGACGGCGACGCACAGGAGCAGGGCTTGGATGACTATATGGTAACTGTGGATGAATTCAACAGGATTTTGGACAGTGTGTATGAGCGCGGCTATGTGCTGGTGGACATCAATGACGTCTGGAGCGAAACCACGGACGCTGATGGAAATCCGGTAATGGTAAAGAATACGCTGTACCTTCCGGAGGGCAAAAAACCGCTGGTGCTGTCCTATGACGACACCAATTATTATCCGTACATGCTGGACAACGGTCTGACCTACAAGCTGATTATCGGGGACGACGGGAAAATCTGGTCCTGGGGCCTGGACCCCGGCGGGAACGAGGTTGTCAGCCGAGATCTGGACGCCATTCCGGCCTTGGACAAGTTTGTGGAGGAGCATCCGGATTTCTCCCCCTTCGGCGCGAAAGCCTGCCTCAGTCTGACAGGCTATGAGGGCATTCTCGGCTACCACACCCAGACCGATACTCAGTCGTGGACCGATGCACAGGAGGCGGAGCGTCAGAAGGAACGGGAGGCAGTCAGGCCCGTGATCGAGGAATTGAAGCGCACCGGCTGGACCTTCGGCAGCCACACCTGGGGACATATCCGGCTGGGCAGCGGCAATATGGAGAAAATTCAGGCCGATACCCAGCGCTGGCTTGACGAGGTGGGCAGTCTGGTGGGCCCCACAACCATTCTGTTCTATCCCCACGGCGAGCGTCCCGACGGCAACGACTGGAAAAATACCGGTCCCACGTTCCAGTATTTACAGGAACAGGGCTTCCGTGTCTTCTGCTCCGTGGGGACCCAGAGCTTCAGCTACATCAAAAAGGATATCTGCGCCGTGATCTGCGACCGCCTGCATCCCGACGGGAAAACCCTGCGCTGGTCCCGCAACCGCTACCTGCAATTCTATGACGCAAAGGATATTATGGATATGACCGTCCGGCCTGATTACGGCGTCGGTACGGATTGGGATACCACCGGTAATTGAACCGTTGGCCTGGCCGGTTTACAGGTATATTCTTAAATCATGATCTTACGTGCCAAATTGATGCCGATTTTATAGGGAAGCGGTCTGAGACCGCGGTCAGCTTCTTTTAATTTCTCACGGATATTGATATGCTGAGGGCAATGCTTTTCACACCGGCCGCAGCCAACACACTGGGAGGCAAAAGAGGGTTCCTTACGCAGTCCCATATTCCGGGCAAATTCGAAGCGGGCTGAAGATCTTTTCTCCATATACATCAAATTATAATAATGGAAATTGCCGGGGATATCCACTCCTCTGGGACAAGGCATACAGTATCTGCATCCTGTACAGCCTACCTTTTCCCGCTCACGGATGATCCGCTTGATCTGCTCAACTATCTCCCTGTCTTCTTCCGTAAATTGCCCCGGTTCCGCTTCTGACGCAATGCGGATGTTCTCCTCCACCATATCCTCAGAATTCATACCGGAAAGCACACAGCTGACCTCCGGCTGGTCCCACAGCCAGCGCAGTCCAAGTTCAGCGGGCGTATAGCGCCTGCCGCCAGAAGCAAGCACTTTTCTTGCTTTATCCGGAAGATCAACCAGTTTGCCGCCGCGAAGAGGTTCCATAATAATTACCGGGATTCCTTTCCCGGCCGCTGCCTGAAGACCCCTCCTTCCCGCCTGGGTATGCTCATCCAGATAGTTGTACTGAATCTGGCAAAAATCCCAGTCATAAGCATCCAGAATTTTCAGGAACATTTCCGTATCACCGTGGTAGGAAAATCCGATATTGCGGATACGGCCCTTTGCTTTCTGACGTTTAATCCAAGTCTCAATGCCCAGATCTTGCAGATGTTCCCATTCTGCAAGATCTGTAAACATATGCATCAGGTAGTAGTCTATATGGTCTGTACGGAGGCGGGAAAGCTCCTCATGAAAAGTTTTTTCGATTGCCGCAGAAGAACGTATGATATACTGCGGAAGCTTCGTGGCAATATAAACGCGGTCGCGGCATTTGTTTTCCTCCAGGATCCGGCCGAGACATTCTTCGCTGCCAGGATAAATGTATGCAGTATCAAAATAATTGACACCCTTTTCCACAGCCAGAAGAACCTCTTTCTCAGCCTTTTCATAATGGATTGTATTTCCTTTTCTGCTGAATCTCATGCAGCCATATCCCAACTGGGAAATCTGACTGCCGTACCGGTCAGGTCTATATTTCATAGCAGTTTCTCCAATCTTACCAGCCTTGTTTTTGCTGACACTTGTAATCACCATTATCTGAAGACTTTTAAAACTCCCTTTTCAGATTGTGGTTGCTGACGCTCCATTTTCTAAATCTTTCGTCTTGTATAAAATGTGAAGTTGCCTATTCTCTTTTAAACCATTCCCATAGTGCATCCAGCAAGTCTATAATAGGCAAAAACAAATCCAGTAAAAAATCAACCATACATTTTTCCTCCCTAAAGTTCTGGTTTGCCGGCTTTTGATAAAACAAAGTGTATCATAATTGCAGGTGACATTCAATCTTTTTCAAGGACTGACAGTAGTTGCGTATGAGACTGTATATTGATTGGGCGCTTTGATGAAATCGATGGAGTTTATATCCAGCAACCATTATCTGAAAAGGAATTTTAAAACTCCCTTTTCAGATTAGGGTTGCCAACGATCTGTTTTCTGAATTCTTTGTCAAAGTGATAGAATGAACAGCTATCCTCCCTTTCCAGAGCGGGGTTGCTAATGTGCTGCTGTCCAAATGCAAAGTACATATATTCAATCTTGAAGTGTCGAAAGTTGAATGCTACCGCCTGCGTTTGATCGTTAAAAGAATGGCTGTTGTGTAAGATAAAACTGCTAACAATCCAATGAGTACGTAGGCAATACTAAATACGTAACCCCTTTCTAAGACGAACAAAAGCAACGTAGCGCTCCATAGAATTCCTAATACAAACCAGAATCTTGGTGAATGATTAAATTTTAACATATGCAACACCTCTTTATCAATTACAACATCATGATACCCATTACTCAACGCATTTTGTATTGGTTACTTTAAATTATATTATAAGCACTCAGAAAATTCAATATGAGTTGGTGAAATTGCCGGAGTTTTATCCCGTCAACCATTATCTTAAAAGGAATTTTAAAATTTCCCTTGACATACAGCCCATTTTATGGTAAACTGAATTGCTTATATATAGAGACAGAAGGTGGAGAAAAACCTCCACCTCTTATCCTCAGTATAGCAGTTTTCCCCGAAAAACGCAAGAGGATTTTTCTCTAAATGTTCCAACCCATCCATGTGTGCCCCGGCACGCGGACAATTTGGCGGCTCCCCTTCCCCGGCCTCTTTCGACGCCGGCACGGGAACGCGGAAAGGCAGATGAGTATTACAAGATGGCCAAAGACAAATACTACGGCAAGACCCTCAGGAAAAATTTTGCCCGGTATGAAGAGATCATGCCCATGCCAAACCTGCTGGAGATCCAGAAAAAATCCTATCAGTGGTTTTTGGATACCGGCCTGCGGGAGGTGTTCGCCGACGTGGGCGTCATCAGCGACTACGCCGGTACCCTCGAGCTGAGCTTCATCGACTTCAGCATGAATGAACCGCCGAAATATGACGTGGAGGAGTGTAAAGCCCGGGACGTCAACTATGCCGCCCCACTCAAAGTTAAAGTCCGCCTGCGCAATAAGGAGCGGGGCGACGAGCTCCAGGTGCAGGAAATCTTTATGGGCGATTTCCCCCTCATGACCAAATCCGGCACCTTTATCGTCAACGGCGCGGAACGTGTCGTCGTGTCACAGATCGTCCGCTCACCTGGCATCTACTACGGCAAGGAGGTCGATCCCAAAACAGACCTCCCTATCCTGTCCTGCCAGGTCATCCCCTACCGCGGCGCGTGGCTGGAGTATGAAACCGATACCAATGAGCTGTTCTGGGTCCGCATCGACAAAAACCGCAAGCTCCCTGTTACCTGCCTGATCCGGGCCGTTGGCCTGCGGACCGACGCCGAAATCCTCGACTACTTTGGGGATGACCCTACGGTCCGCGCTACTCTGGACAAAGATACCTGCAAAACCTATGAAGAGGCCCTGCTGGAAATTTACCGCAAGCTCCGTCCCGGCGAACCCCCTACCGTAGACTCCGCCGAAACCCTCATCAATAACCTCTTCTTCGACCCCAGACGCTATGACCTGAGCACCGTCGGCCGCTATAAGTTCAACAAAAAGCTCACCCTCTGGGCACGTATCGCCGGGCTGGCTTTGGCCGAGCCCGTGGCCCACCCCGCTACCGGCGAGCTGCTCTATGAACCCGGCCATGTGCTCACCCGCGCCGAGGCCGTGGAAATGGACGCCATAGGCGTCAACGAGGTTATCGTGGAAGTGGACGGCAAACCCATGAGAATCTTCTCCAATCATATGTGTGATCTGGCCCAGTACGTGGATTTCGACCCGCAAAAGGAACTGGGCATCAAAGAACGGGTCCGGTTCAGCGTCTTGCAGGAGCTGCTGGGTCAGTTCGAGGGCGAGGAGCTGAAAAATGCTGTCCGTACCCGCATCGACGACCTCATCCCCAAACATATTATCGTCGATGATATCCTCGCCTCCATTAATTATATGAATACCCTCGCCAAGGGCCTGGCCTCCAAAGACGATATCGACCACCTGGGCAACCGCCGCCTGCGCTGTGTGGGCGAACTGCTGCAAAACCAGTTCCGTATCGGCTTCAGCCGCATGGAACGGGTCATCCGGGAACGTATGACCATTCAGGGACAGGAAAAAGTCACCCCCCAGAGCCTTATCAATATCCGGCCCGTTACCGCTGCTATCAAAGAATTTTTCGGGTCCAGCCCCCTCAGCCAGTTCATGGACCAGACCAACCCCCTGGCTGAACTTACCCATAAACGGCGTCTGTCCGCACTGGGCCCCGGCGGTTTGAGCCGCGAGCGCGCCAGTATGGACGTGCGGGACGTACACTACAGCCATTACGGCCGCATGTGCCCCATTGAGACCCCTGAAGGCCCCAACATCGGCCTCATCAACTACCTCTCCACCTATGCACGCATCAATGAATACGGCTTTATTGAAGCACCCTTCCGCCGTGTAGACCACGAAACCGGCCGCGTTACGGACGAAATCGTCTACATGACCGCCGACGTGGAGGACCAGTATATCGTGGCGCAGGCCGCCGAGCCTACCGACGAAAACGGCTGCTTTATCAACGAACGCATCACCTGCCGCCACCGTGACGAGATCATCGGCGTGGAAAAAGAACGGGTCGATTTCGTGGATATCAGTCCCCGTATGATGGTGTCTATTGCAACGGCTATGATCCCCTTCCTCCCCAACGACGACGCCAACCGCGCCCTCATGGGCGCTAACATGCAGCGGCAGGCCGTCCCCCTGCTCAAGCCGGAAGCGCCTATTATCGGCACCGGCATGGAACACAAAATCTGTATGGATTCCGAAATCGTGGTGCTGGCGGAGGAGGACGGTCAGGTCACCAAGGTGGACGCTACCGCCATTACCGTCAAGTATGACAGCGGCCGGGTCAAGGAGTATAAGCTGGTCAAGTTCATCCGCTCCAACCATACCACCTGTATCAACCAGCGGCCTATCGTGTCCGTGGGCGAGCGGGTGCATGGCCCGGACCCCGAAAACGGAATCTCCCCTACCGTCCTGGCCGACGGTCCCGCCACCGAACAGGGCGAAATCGCCCTGGGCCGCAATATCCTCGTCGGCTTTATGACCTGGGAGGGCTATAACTATGAGGACGCCGTCCTGCTTAATGAACGCATGGTCCGGGAGGACGTCTATACCTCCATTCACATCGAAGAGTACGAAATCGATTCCCGGGATACCAAATTAGGCCCCGAGGAGATCACCCGGGATATCCCCAACGTGGGCGAGGACGCCCTCCGCGATCTGGATGAACGGGGCATTATCCGCGTGGGCGCGGAGGTCCACGCAGGCGATATCCTGGTGGGCAAGGTTACCCCAAAGGGCGAAACCGACCTCACCGCCGAGGAGCGTTTGCTGCGGGCCATTTTCGGCGAAAAGGCCAGAGAGGTCCGCGACACCTCCCTCAAAGTCCCCCACGGCGAAAGCGGTATCGTGGTGGACGCTAAGGTCTTTACCCGGGAGGCCGGTGACGAATTGGGGCCGGGCGTCAACGAGGTTGTCCGCGTCTACATCGCGCAGAAACGGAAAATCAGCGTGGGCGACAAAATGGCCGGACGCCACGGCAATAAGGGCGTTGTGTCCCGCATCCTCCCGCAGGAGGATATGCCGTTCCTCCCCGACGGTACCCCGCTGGATATCGTCCTGAACCCCCTGGGCGTGCCCAGCCGTATGAACATCGGACAGGTGCTGGAGGTCCATTTGGGCTACGCCGCCAAAACCCTGGGCTGGAAGGTCGCTACCCCCATTTTCGACGGCGCCAACGAACAGGATATCGCTGAGGCCCTCCAGCAGGCCGGTCTGGACCCCGAGGGCAAAAGCTGGCTCTACGACGGCCGTACCGGCGAGCGGTTCGACAACAAAGTTACTGTCGGCTACGTCTACTTCATGAAGCTCCACCACCTGGTGGACGACAAGATCCACGCCCGCTCCACCGGCCCCTACTCCCTCGTCACCCAGCAGCCCCTGGGCGGAAAAGCCCAGTTCGGCGGCCAGCGCTTCGGCGAAATGGAGGTCTGGGCCTTGGAAGCCTACGGCGCGTCCTATACCTTGCAGGAGATCCTGACCGTCAAGTCCGACGACGTCGCCGGACGTGTGCGCACCTATGAATCTATTGTCAAAGGCCACAATGTCCCCAAACCCGGCGTGCCGGAGTCCTTTAAGGTGCTGGTGAAGGAATTGCAGGCCCTGTGCCTGGATATCAAGGTCCTTGACAAGGACGGCGTGGAGATCGAGCTGAAGGACGATGAGGACGAAATGACGACCTTTAATCTCAACCGCATGGACCGGGACGACCCCGAGGAGTATGTGGCGGACGACGCTGCCTTCGAGGAGTCCGGCTTCGCTATCGAGGACGCCGGGGACGATGCGGACGGTGAAGAACTGGACTTTGACGACGATGATGATGATTTTTAATGCAGCAGGAGGCGGAGCTGAAATATGAGTTACGTGGAATTTGACGCCATTAAAATCGGCGTCGCGTCTCCGGAGATGATCCGGGAGTGGTCATACGGCGAGGTCCTGAAGCCCGAGACCATTAATTACCGCACCTTGAAGCCCGAGCGGGACGGCCTCTTCTGCGAACGGATATTCGGGCCCACCAAGGACTGGGAATGCCACTGCGGCAAGTACAAAAAAATCCGCTATAAAGGCAAAATCTGTGACCGCTGCGGCGTGGAGGTCACCAAGTCCAAGGTCCGCCGCGAACGTATGGGCCATATCGATCTGGCTACCCCCGTCAGCCATATCT
>CAMWSZ010000019.1 GCA_947177005.1 uncultured Clostridia bacterium
GTCTGGGAGATAACCAAGGTGTCATGGGCGCGGTAAAATTGGCTATGGATGCCTACACGGATAAGGGGGGCCGCCTGTGAAGAGTCCTATTTTACTGGAACCGGTATTCCAGGAAAAGCTGTGGGGCGGCACACGGATGCGGGAACTGTTTGGCTATGACATCCCCAGCGAGCATACCGGAGAATGCTGGGCTATCAGCGCCCATCCCAATGGAGACTGCAAGGTGCGTAATCCGGAATATGCTGGACACACACTCAGCAGCCTTTGGCGGGAACACAGGGAGTTGTTTGGACATCTGGAGGGTGAGGTCTTCCCGCTCCTAATCAAAATCATTGATGCCAAAGAAAACCTGAGCATCCAGGTCCATCCGGATGATGCCTACGCCCGTACATATGAAAATGGCGCACTGGGCAAGACGGAGTGCTGGTATGTACTGGACTGCCCGGAAAATGCCGCAATCATTATTGGCCACAATGCTGAAAGCCCGGAACAGTTGCGGGAAATGGTAGAACACAGGGAATGGACAGAACTTCTGCGGGAAGTCCCTATAAAAAAAGGCTCATTTTTCCAGATTGATCCCGGCTGCCTGCACGCCATCAAAGCGGGTACAGTTATTCTGGAAACACAGCAGAGCAGTGATGTAACATACCGCTTCTATGACTATGGCCGGTTGGAGAACGGACAGCCTCGTCCGCTTCATATCCAGCAAAGTCTGGCAGTAACAAAGGCTCCCTTCCTTCCCTGGAAGGAACCCCCGGAAAGCTGGCAGAAGTTCGATGCAGAGGTAACCGTACTGGTACGGCGTCCTTGCTATACCGTTTGCCGTGTCAATGTGGATGGGCATTGGGAAAATGACTGGAACCGGCCATTTGTAAATATAAGCGTCACTGCCGGTGAGGGCCTATTGGATGGAATCTCTGTTTGTCAGGGAGCTCATCTGCTTCTGCCTTCAGGCTATGGGACGATGACCCTGGATGGACACTTGGAGCTGATCTGCTCCTATCTGTAAGAAGTTAAGGTAAACTGGTGGGAGGTATAAGCATGACAAATGTTGTTTTTTCTCAGCCAAAGCAGTACAAATCCCAGGGTGATGAATTTTGGAATCTGAACAGTCGTTCACGAGTTATTCTAATGGATGGTAGCGCACCCTGGGAAGAATTGTCAGCCTGCGTAACTCTTTTGGGAGAGGAATATCCTCTGCTGGGAGCCGCAGCTCAGTTGAGGAATATGGAGGCACTGCCTGGTGATCTGGTCATCCGTGTAGGGGAACCAGAAGAGATAGCCGGTAAAGAAACCTTCCGTGAGGGCTATGTCATTCACGCAGGGCCGGTGACCGAGCTGACAGCAGAGTCCACACGGGCAGTTATCTACGGCCTGCGCACAGTTTTGGAGGCCCTGGAGTTGGGCGGGCTGGCATATGGCTGGTTGTCCGACTATCCGCAGACCAAGGAACGGGGTCTGCATCTGGATACAGGCCGGAAGTTTTACTCAAAAAAGTGGATTATGGAAAGAGTCCGGGAACTGTCAAAAAACAGGATGAATACGCTATGGTTCCATTTCTCTGAAACAGAGGGGTTTCGTATTGCCTGTGACTCCCATCCGGAAGTGCCCTCGCTTCAGCATCTCAGCAAAGAGGATGTGCGTGAAATCATAAATCTCTGCGGCGCTTATCACATAGATATCAATCCCGCACTGGACTGCCCTGGACATTTAGGACAGGCATTGCAGGAGCATCCCAGATGGCAACTTCCCAGAGAGTTTACGGAGCCACTGCATTCCGCACTGAACATCACCCTCCCGGACGCCAGACGGTTCTTACTGGATTTGATTGACGAATATGCGGAGCTCTTTGCAGATTCAAAGGTGTTTCATATCGGAGGGGATGAGTTTATAGATTTCAACCATATTGAAAATTTCCCAGTTATGCTGGACTATGCTAAAGAGCATTTGGGAACTGAGTATAGTGGTTTGGATGTCTATATCGACTATCTGAACGAGGTTATCGCATATATACGTGCCAAAGGTTTTCAGATACGGATTTGGAATGATGGGCTGTATCGCCAGAACTTGGAGCAGCGGGTAGAACTAGACAGGGATGTACAGATTGCTTTCTGGACCAACTGGGATAAAGGAATGGCGCCGCTCCAGACCTTTTTAGAGAAAGGGTACCAAGTTATCAATTACCACAGTGAATATCTATATTATATCTTGCTGCTTCGCGGCGACTATGCGGACCCAGACCCGGAAAAGATATGCAAGGAATGGAACCCAACCATATTCCCTGCCCATCCGCTCTGCGGCGCTCAGACACTTCCGCCAGAAGCGGCATCCCAGCTGATCGGAAGCTGTTACTCCATCTGGAGCGATTGGCCTGATTTACAGACAGAGGAAGAAGTGATTTCCCGTTGCCGGAATTCCCTTCGCGCCTTTGCTGTACGATGCTGGAGTCATCGTTGACCTATTTTATAGACATCTAACCAGAAACCCGGAAACCGCTGGTATTCAGCAGCTTCCGGGCCTTTTTATTCTGGGAAAATAAAGTCTTTCGTCCTATCCGCTCCCCTGACTTCGTCCGCGCCGTGCGGGTGCAGTGGAGGCGGCATACACAGCGGCGGCCAAAGGTATGCCGAAGCGGACTACGTTGCGCACCGCGTCCAGCAGGGAAATGGAACTGCCTGCAATGGTCCCATCCAGCAACGTCGCCCTGCCATCCTTCACCACGATGGTCTGACCTCCCAGTTCGTAGTCCCCGTCGGGCATACCAGCACAACGGAGGGAGTCACTGATGAGGTTCAGCCGGTCTCCAAAGAGTTGGTGGGTAGCACGGATGACAGAAGGGTGGATATGGAGGCCGTCGCAAATGAGTTCTACGCTTGCCCCAACATCGAAAGCCGCGCCAATAACCCCAGGAGCGCGGTGGAGGAAAGCGGGCATCCCGTTATAGAGGTGGGTGGCATGGGTAGCTCCGGCGGCAAAACCGGCCATGGCAGTGTCGTAATCTGCCACCGTGTGTCCCAGGGAGACCGTGCAGACTTGGGATACCTCCTGAATGAAGGGGATGGCACCCTCCTCTTCGCAAGCCACAGTGACCAACCTCACCCGACCTCCGGAAGCCTCGTTGAGCCGATGGAAGAGGGCGGCGTCCGGCTTATGGAGACTTTCCGCCGCCTGAGCGCCCCGCTTGGCGTAGCAAAGGAAGGGACCCTCCAGATGGATTCCGGCACACTTGGCACCGTGACTGGGTCGAAAATTCCGAATGGCACTCATGGCTGGGATCAGCACATCCTCTTTCAATGTCATGGTAGTGGCCAGATAACTGGTGACGCCATGAACTGCGTAGTAGTCTGCCAGCGGCTGAAGTCCAGAGGGCTTTCCATCAGAGAAGTCTTCTCCCATGGCCCCGTGGGTGTGGATATCTACCAGTCCGGGGATGATGTACTCCCCGGCGGCATCCAAATTCCCAGGCTCCTCCAGCTTTCCGATGGCGATAATATTCTTCTCAAATTGAATATCTGTCTCTACAAATGTGTTTCCAATTAAAACTCTGCCATTTTTAATAACCATACGCTTCTCCTCACCGGTCTGCGATCTTTGGCAGACTGGCCGCAGCCATGGACTGCCCTACCCGTCGGAACTTCTCATCAGGCAGTTCAGCCTTGAGAGCGGCGGCTGCATTGGGGTACTCATCCGCAAGGACCTTCTGGGCTACGGAGAGGATGAGGTCGCCTCCCTTGCCGCTCATAACCCGGCCCAACAACAGAATATGCCGACATCCGTATAGTTCGTAGTAATAGGCAAGAGTATGGCCCAGGTAGATACCAATAGATTCGTAAACCTTAGCTGCGGCCTCGCTGCCCTTCTCCATCAATTCCTGGACAACCTTGAGCTTCTCGGCTGGACTCAATGACACCGCCAGCTCAATGCCCGCCCGGGGTGCCAGCTTGATGACGCTGTCCTGAGAGAAATACTTTACGCCGCAGCCAATATCGCCGCTCCACTCGTCCCGCATCGCGTCGGGCTGGGCATCCACCGGAACAAATGCCAACTCATTGAGCCAGCCGGTGATACGCCCCTGTCCATCCACATAGCCCACGGCCTCGCTGGTTCCCATGGCAATGCCCAAGACGTTGGAGTCCTTTAAGCTCATAGCTCCGGCCAGAGCGGAGACGTCGCCATCGTTGATGACGGAATAGGGGATGTTCCCAAAAGTGTCGGTAACAGCACGGATGTAGATATCTTTCACCTTAGCATCGTAGAGATCCTTGGGGACTGCCAGAAAGAGGGAGGCGGTCATGGCCCGGTCGTTAATGAAAATTCCTGCGGAGGATACGCCCACTGCGTCCACCCGAGGCATATGCTCTGCGGCGGATTTCAGCGCTGCCACGATACCTGTGTAATGGTAGTCCGGGTCGGCGCTTGTCTTGGGGAACCAGATCACCTCCTCGGAGTAGACCGTCTCACCGTCCACTACGGCGGACACCTTCCGGTCGCTGCCGCCGGCGTCAAAGCCGATACGGCAGCCATCCAAGTGACCGCCCATGGCTTTGGGGACATCCATCTCCTGGGGAATTTCCCCTGCCAGGACTACCTCAAAAGGCCGCTCAAAAACATTGGACATAAACTCCCGATCAAATGCCTGCTCTCCCTGGGAACTGTAGGCGGTATTCAGATACTCGTAGATCCCTGCGTCGCCGCTGACATAAATTCGGAAGCCGCCTTTCATCCAGAGGACGGTCTTGATCAGGCGGTTGATGTAGTAGCAGTCCGCCTCGGCCATGTCCGGGGTGCCATGGATGAAGGTGCGGCATACGGACATCTGTCCGTCCAAGCGCTCCACAGCAACAGCGACAGGTTTTTTGGCATCCGCCAGGAAGGCGCGGTTAAAGAGCAGGAGAGGAATGAACTCCGGGTCAAGGGGTGGGACGTGTTTGAGTGTAATTGAGATGCCGAATCTGTCCATAGCAGTTGCCTCCATCTTTTCTTGGTAGCTGGACCAGCCCCAGGTTTATCGTAATAAAATTGCTTATAGCTGACTAAGTGCTGCCTTGTCTCCAACCAAAATCACATTAGAATGCATCTGGAGGATGGAGGCGGGAACCTGGGGGGTGACAGGGCCAGTGAAGGCAGCTTTAACGGTGTCCGCCTTATCCCCGCCGCTGACCACCATGAGAATCTGCCGGGCCTGCATGATAGATTTGATTCCCATAGTGACAGCTTGTCTGGGTACCTCGTCACGGGAGGCAAAAAAGCGAGCGTTGGCGTCGATGGTGCGTTCCGACAAGTTCACCACATGGGTCTCCAGCTCGAAAGACTCGCCAGGCTCGTTAAAGCCGATATGACCGTTGTGGCCTATGCCAAGCACTTGGATATCGATGCCGCCCAGATCTCGGATGATCTGGTTGTAGCGGCGGCAGGCTGTGTTGGGATCACTGACCAGGCCATCGGGGACATAGGTATTCTCGGGAGCAATGTTGACGTGGCCGAAGAAATGTTTCTGCATGAAATAGTGGTAGCTCTGGTCGTGGTCAGGGGCCAGTCCCACATACTCATCCAAGTTCACAGTACAGACCTGGCTGAAATCCAGATCACCTTTCTCGTACCAGGTGATGAGCTGCTTGTAGAGGCCCACAGGGGTAGAGCCGGTGGACAGGCCCAGTACGCTGGTGGGGGTGAGGATTACCTGAGCGGCGACGATATTAGCGGCCTTGCGGCTCATAGCTTGATAATTTTCAGTAACGTAAATCTTCATCGGTACACTCTCCTTATAAGAATTTCCGCGGGGCAGGCGGTTTCGGGGGTGATTATATAAGAGCCGACAGAAAAAGTCAATTACTATATTATTGATAATTATTATTTTTACATTTTGTACAAACTTTTAGTATTATGATGTTATATTATGAACAATAATGTGATTATATCTCGAAAGTTATTGCCGAATTAAAATCAATATGTTATTATTTAAGAAAATAAACATCTGTTAACTGTCTCTAGTACAAGGCGATCACCCCCCAATGTCCCTTGTCTCGCTTGACCACATCTCGTGTAAACCCGCGAAAGCGGTTTGCAATATTTTAAGGAGGAAATTAGAATGAAACGATTGCTACCACTGTTACTGGCCGTGGTAATGGCCCTCGGTCTGGCTGCCTGCGGCGGAGGCAGCACCTCTGGAGGCACCGATGCCAACAACGCCTCTCCCGGAACTTCCTCTGGTACCAAGGACTTTGTGGTCGCTATGCAGGCGGATGCCACCAGTATGGACCCCCATATCGGCAGCAACGGCGACTCCAACCAGGTCCTTAACGAGATGTATGAGTGTCTGCTGACCTTTGATAAGGACACCAATGTCATCCCCCTGCTGGCCAAGAGTTGGGAGGTTTCCGAGGACGGCCGCACCTATACCTTCCAGCTGAACGAAGACATTACCTTCCATGATGGCGAACCCTTCACCGCCGAGGCCGTTCGCGCCACCTTTGAGCGCGGCATCAATGACCAGACTCTGAGTCTCTACCGGACAGTAAAGGATTGGGAGGACGTGCGCGTAGAGAGCGACTATGAGGTGGCCATCATCCTCAAGGAACCCAACAACACCTTCATCAACAAAATCACCCAGACCCGTATTGTCTCCCCCAAGGCCCTTGCCCGTGACGACGTGGGTGACTACCTGTCCAAGAACTCTGCCGGCACTGGTCCCTACATCCTCTCTGGACGTGTGGACGGCGGCTACACCAAAATGATCCGCAACGAAAACTACTGGCAGGAGGGTCCCAAGGTTGACACCCTGACCTTCAAGGTCGTACCCGAGGATGGTTCCCGTCTGGCTATGCTCCAGACCGGCGAAGCCCATGTTGCCATCCCTGTGCCTCTGACAGACACCACCGCCATTGAGAGCGATCCCAATCTGATCCTGGATGTGGTCCCCGGCATCACCTACCGTTATGTCACTCTGAACACCGAGTGGACCCTGCCCGACGGGCGCAAGCCCTTTGCTGATAAGCGGATTCGCCAAGCTCTGAACTACGCATTTGACAGCGAAGCCTACGCCAAGGTTGTGTTCAGCGGCTACGCCGTGGAGCCCACCTCCATCTTCTCCACCGCCATTTTGTACCACGCCCCCCAGACTCCCTATAAAGCCGACTTGGAGAAGGCTAAATCCCTGATGGAAGAGGCCGGATTTGGTGATGGTTTCGAGGTAAATATCATTGTGGATAATACCTCTGTCGAGCAGAAGGGCGCAACCTTCGTCATGCAGCAGCTCAGTCAGATCGGCGTGACGGTGAATCTTCTGCCCAACGAGTCCACCGCCAACGCCGAACTGACAAGCGCACCTCTGGAGAACACCACTGTCCAGATGTGGTACGTCAACTGGGGTTCCGGCTCCTACGAGGCCGACGGCTCCATGCGCAGTATTCTCCACGGCGACAAGTTCCCGCCCGAGGGCTACAACACCGCTTTCTGGAACAACGCACAGTTCAACCAGCTTCTGGATGACGCTCTGAAGATGAGTGACACCGATGAAATCGCCGCGGCATACGCCGAGGCTCAGGCCATCGCCTGGGAGGAGTGCCCCTGGATCTTCCTGGGCAACGATAACAGCGTCAACGCCTACCGCAGCAACGTCACCGGACTACTCTACAAGCCCGCCGGTACCTATGTGTTCCGCACTGTCGGCCTGGAGTAATTTCCGGCAGGTCTGATATCTTCAGCATTGATAAAGTAAGGGTTCTAAAAATTCCGGAACGAAGCGGAACCCATTCCAGCTCCGTTCCTTATTTTGAGAGGGAGGTATTTCAATGGGCAGATACACTGCCAGACGTCTTCTGGAAACAATTCCTCTGATGTTTATCATTTCGATCTTTGTATTCATGTTTATCCATCTCCTGCCCGGAGATCCAGCCCGGCAGCTGGCGGGTCTGGAGGCTACCTATGAGGAGGTCGAAGCGATCCGGGAGGAATTTGGGCTCAACAAGCCCCTGCCGGTGCAGTATTTTGACTACATGAAGGGCCTGTTCACCGGCGACATGGGCCGGAGCCTCAAAAGCAACATTCCCGTCTCCGAGTTGATCTGGTCCCGGTTCCAGTTCACCATCCAGCTTGTGTTCGCCGGATTGATTTGGGCCCCCTTCGCGGGCATTTTCATCGGTGTTTTCTGTGCCATCAAACGCGGCACATGGGTCGATCTGGGCGGTATGCTTATCGCCATCTGCGGCTTGTCCGCGCCAGGTTTTGCTCTGGGCTTGGTGGGCATCCAGTTCTTCTCCGTCAAGCTGGGTGTGCTGCCCACAGGGGAGCTGGACTCCTGGAAGAGCTTTATACTTCCGTCAATCGTGATGGGTACCGGCATCATGGCTACCCTGGCCCGGTATTCCCGCTCCTCCATGCTGGAAACCCTGCGGGAAGACTACGTCCGCACCGCCCGGGCCAAGGGCCAGAAGGAGTCCATCGTCATGTTCCGCCATGCCTTCAAAAACTCCCTGATTCAGGTGGTCACTATTTTGGGCCTGCAAATCGGCGGCCTGCTCTCTGGCTCTGTGATTACAGAGACTATTTTCTCTATCCCCGGCATGGGCCGTCTGCTGGTGGATTCTATCGCCTTCCGTGACTACCCCGCTATTCAGGGACTGCTGATGATTTTTGCACTTCAGTATGTTATCATCAATCTGGTGGTAGACCTGCTTTACGGCGTCATCAATCCCAAAATCCGCTACGACTGATTGAAGGAGGAGGATACTATGTCGAATACACCAAACCAGCGAGAGGAGACCGCTGTTTCCTTTGAGGAAAGCTATATTGACGAAAATATACTGGCGGACAAGAGCAGCAAGACCCGGGAATTTATTAAGAAGTTCCTCAAGCGCAAGACTGCTGTCGCGGCTTTCTTTGTTATGGTTCTGCTGCTGATTATAGCCCTGATCGGACCCTACATCACCCCCTATGACCCCAATGCCTTTGACTACGACAATATTCTGTCGTCCCCCAGTGCAGAACACTGGTTCGGCACGGACCAGTTTGGCTATGATATCTTCAGTCGTATCCTGGCCGGCGCGCCCCTGACGCTGGGCGTATCTTTGTCCTCCGTTATTGTGGGCGCGGCTCTGGGTACCATCCTGGGCCTGCTGGCGGGCTACTACGGCGGCTGGATCGAGATGCTGGTCATGCGGGGCGCGGATGTGCTTTTCAGCTTCCCGGACATCCTGCTGGCCATCGCCATTGTAGCTCTGCTGGGCCCCGGCATCATCAACGTTTTTATTGCTGTGGCGGTCTTTACTGTGCCGAGCTTCGCCCGCATGATGAGGAGCGCGACCCTGGCCGTCAAGGGGTCCCTGTATGTGGAGGTTGCCCACAGTCTGGGCTGCAGGGACGGACGCATCCTGTTCCTGCACATCTTCCCCGGCACCATTCAATCCCTGATTGTCAACTTCACCATGCGCATCGGCTCAGCCATCATGGCTGCCTCCGGCCTGAGTTTTTTGGGCTTCGGCGCCAACGTCACAGACCCTGAGTGGGGTGCCATGCTTTCCCAGAGTCGCAGCTATCTGTCCACCGCGCCCCATATGGTCTATTTTCCCGCCCTGGTGATCTTTATTACTGTTTTGGCTTTCAACCTCTTTGGCGATGGTCTGCGGGATACCCTGGACCCCAAGATTAAGTAATGGACTGAATAGGGAAAGGAGTTAAGAGATGCAACGAGAAGTATTGCTGAAGGTAGACAAGCTGCGCACGGAGTTTTTTTCCAGCAAGAACAGCAGTGTTACAGCAGTGGATAAAGTCTCCTTCAACATCTATAAAGGAGAGATCCTGGGCTTGGTGGGTGAATCCGGCTGCGGCAAGAGTGTAACCAGTCTCTCCATTATGCAACTGCTGCGGGACACCCCCGGCAAAGTGACCAACGGGCAGGTGCTGTTGGACGGCAGGGACCTGCTGAAGATGTCGGATGCAGAAATCAGAAGCATCCGCGGCGGGCGTATGAGTATGATCTTTCAGGAGCCTATGAGCGCACTGAATCCCTCCATGCGCATTGACCGGCAGATGATGGAGACAATCATGCTGCACACAGACAAAAACAAGGAACAGGCCCGCTCTCACGCGGCAGATATGCTCAAGAAGGTGGGTATTCCTGATCCGTCCCGGGTCCTGAAGAACTATCCCCACCAGCTCTCTGGCGGTATGAGCCAGCGGGTGATGATTGCTATGGCCCTCAGCTGCGGCCCGGAACTGCTGATCGCTGACGAGCCCACCACAGCCCTGGATGTGACTATCCAAGCCCAGATCCTGGACCTGATGAAGAAGCTGCAGAAAGAGGATCAGTCCAGCATCCTCCTTATCACCCATGACTTGGGCGTGGTGGCGGAGATGTGTTCCCGGGTCATCGTCATGTATGCGGGCAAGATCGTAGAGGAGGCCCCGGTGGGCCCCCTTTTTAATCACCCCGCTCACCCCTATACCCAGGGACTGATCGCCTCGGTGCCCAAGCTGGGCTCTGGCGTTAAGATTCTTCCAAGCATTCCAGGCAGCGTCCCGGATCTGGCCTCCATGCCCAAGGGGTGCCGCTTCGCGCCCCGGTGCAAGTACGCTGCAGCTAAGTGCCGCGAGAAGGAGCCGGAGCTGGCAGGCGATAACCACCGGTGCCGGTGCTGGCTGAAACAGGAGGGATGAGCAGACATGGAAAAGATCGTATCATTAAAGAATGTATCCAAGACCTTCCCTGTGGGAAAATCCCTGCTGGGCAAACCGACGAAGTTCGTCCATGCGGTCAACAACGTCAGTTTTGACGTTTGCGAGGGTGAGACCTTTTCCGTTGTGGGCGAATCCGGCTGCGGAAAGAGTACCACTGGGCGGATTATCAACCATCTGCTGGTTCCCGAGAGCGGTGAAGTGTGGTTCATGGGCAAAGAGATCTCTCATATCTCCCAGGATGAGATGCGCCCCCTGCGTAAGGATATGCAGATGATCTTCCAGGACCCCGCCGGAAGCCTGAATCCCCGAATGCGGGTCTCGGAACTGATTGAGGAACCGCTGCTGGTCCACACGAATATGAACGCCATGGAGCGGGCTAAGGTGGTCAACGAACTGCTGGGCATCGTGGGCCTGAGCGCGAAGCATGCCCAACGCTATCCGCATGAATTTTCCGGCGGCCAGAAGCAGCGCATCGGCATTGCCCGGGCTTTGACGGTGAACCCGAAGCTGGTCATCGCCGATGAACCCATCTCCGCTCTGGACGTGTCAATCCAAGCTCAGGTACTCAATCTGCTCCACCGTTTACAGGAGCAGTATAAGCTGACATATGTCTTTATCTCCCACGATCTGTCGGTAGTAGAGATGATTTCCGACCGCATTGCGGTTATGTATTTGGGATTTGTGGTGGAAACCGCCCCCAAAGAAAAGCTGTACGCCATGCCAGCTCACCCCTACACCCAGGCTCTGCTGTCTGCGGTCCCCATTCCAGACCCGGACCGCCAGCATGACCGCATCATCCTGGAGGGAGATATACCCAGCACAATCAACCTGCCCGCCGGCTGCCCCTTTGCCGCCCGGTGCAAGATGTGCAGGCCGGTATGCTTAGAACAGCGCCCGGCCACCAAGGAAGTGGAGACGGGTCACTTTGTGGCCTGTCACCAGATTTGAGGATTTCAACAGAAAACGACTTGAGAGGGAAAGCATTTATGAATACACCACTGATCGAAGCCTGTGTTGACTCTTACGCCTCCTGTATCGCCGCAGCTAAGGGAGGCGCGGACCGGCTGGAATTATGTGCCAATCTTGCCATCGGAGGCACCACGCCCTCCCTGGCAGTCTTCAAGCAGGTCAAGCGGGACTGCGATGTAAAAATCAATGTACTTATCCGCCCCCGTTTTGGCGATTTCCTTTACACGGAACCGGAGATGGAGGAGATGTGCGAGGAAATTAAGATGTTCCGGGATTTGGGGGCTAACGGTGTGGTCATCGGTACACTGACGCCTGATGGCAGGCTGGACCCGGAGAAGATGCGTCGGCTTATGGACTGTGCCGGGGACATTGACGTAACGCTTCACCGGGCTTTTGACATGACCCGAGACCCGTTTGAGGCTCTGGAGACCGCCGCAGTCCTGGGCTGTAAAACCATCCTGACTTCCGGTCAGGAGAAGGACGCCGCAACGGGAAAGGACACGCTCAGGGAAATCTATGCCAAGGCGGCGGGCCGGATCGACATTATGGCCGGATGCGGCGTAAAGAAGTGGAACATCCAGGAAATCCACGACCATACAGGCATTGTAGTTTTTCACACCACCGGACGGAAGAATCCGCTGGACAGCGGTATGATCTACCGAAAGAGTACAGTTTTTATGGGCCTGCCTTCCCTGTCGGAGTACGAAATTTGGCAGACAGACGAGCAGGAGTTCCGGGATTGCGCCCAAATCGTTCATACCTTCACATTTCAGGAGGAAATATAACACTATGATCTTTTCACAACATATGATAGAAACCGCCCAAGTGGGGTTTCAGACTCGTCTGGAGCAGGCCGGAGCGGTTAAGGGCGGCGAACTGCGCGTTCAGCTGGACCAAGCGGCAAAGTCCGTCTCTGAGGACGTTCTTGCCGCTGTTCAGTGGCTCTATGCCAACAGTCCACTCAGCGATCTGGCAAACAATGATTTCGAACTCTTCCTCTCCGGTGCCCTCCATGGTGTGTTCCTGCGGGAATACTCTTCCTTCGCAAAAGATCTGCCGGAGGACATTTTTCTCAATTACGTCCTGCACATCCGGGTCAACGAGGAGGAGCTGTGTGACTGCCGCCGGTTCTTCTGGAACCTTCTCTGGGAGCGTGTGAGGGAACTCTCCGCCCGTGACGCTGTCATTGAGGTCAACTACTGGAACGCGGAGCAGTTGACGTACCAGGCTACAGACAGCCGCACCATCTCCGCCCTGGGAGCTTACCGGTCCGGCTATGGCCGCTGCGGTGAGGAGTCCGCTTTCGGCGTAAACGCGTTCCGCTCTGTGGGCATTCCAGCCCGGCAAATCTACACCCCCCGCTGGGCCCATTGCGACGACAACCATGCATGGGTGGAGGTCTGGTGTGACGGACGGTGGCACTTTCTGGGAGCCTGCGAGCCGGAGGAGGTGCTGGATAAAGGTTGGTTTACTAACGCTTCCAGCAGGGCCATGCTCATCCATAGCCGTTGCTTCGGGGAGATCAGCGGAGAAGATATCATTTCCAAGATCGGGATGGCTTCCTTTCTGAATAACCTGAAGCTTTACGCAGTGACTAGGCGGCTGACTGTGGCGGTAAAAGATTCTGCCAATGTACCGGTGGAAGGGGCACAGGTGTCCTTTGGAATTTTGAACTATTCCAGCATCCTCCCATCTGCTGTCATGACCACCGGACCAGACGGGCTCGTCTGCCTCACCTGCGGGCTGGGCAGTATCAATGTCCATGTGAAAAAGGACGGCGTATCCTGCGAGCGGATGGTGTATGTTCCAGATCAGAATATGGTGGAAGTGGTCCTGAAGCAGGATACACCAGAGCTGGATGTGTGGGAGGACTTTGCCTTCATCGCGCCCAAGGACCAGATCATCCACGGTGCGAAGCCTACTGAGGAACAAAAAGAACTGTGCCGCAAAAAAACCGCCGCCGCCAATGAGCAGCGGGAGCAGCGGGTAGCTGCAATGTTTGACGCGGCTCGGGTGAAAGCCGCAGTGGAGAAGTACGGCTATAGCCAGGAGATTTACAATTTGTTGTATGAAAGCCGTGGCAACGGACAGCGGCTGCTGGATTTTTTGGAAGACGAGACATTTTCCTCTGCGGAAAAAGAAAAACTGCTGCTGACCCTCTCCGCCAAAGACTGGCTGGATGCAGACCCGGAGGTTTTGCGGGAGGCGTTGAGCCTGTCGCTGGAGTATGCTGTGGAAAATGAAGATCTGTTTTACCGCTATATTGTCTGTCCCCGCATCTTCAATGAGCCTCTGGAGAAGAACCGGAAATTCATTTTAGAGTATTTCACGCAGGAGCAGAAGGAGGCGTTCGCGGCAGAACCCCAAAAAATCTGGGACTATATTCAGGAGAACATCGGCTTTGACAGCACCATTGAGTATGGACAGATCATTACCCGTCCCATAGGGGCGCTGACGGTGAAGAATGCCAATCCGCTGTCAAAGAAGATTCTCTTTGTTGCCATCTGCCGCGCCGTTGGGGTGGCAGCCCGGGTGAATCCGGTGGACCGTCAGGCGGAATATTATATGGCGGACGGCTTTGTACCGCTGGAACCCAGAGAACAGGGCAGCGGCGCGATCATCTTTGAAAAGGCAGACGGTGAGAACTGGCAGTATTATCCTGACTTTTCCATCGGTCTTCTGGTGGATGGCGAGTATCAGACTCTGGACCTCTCCCAAGAAAAATGGGAAGGCAATGTATTGCGTACAGCGGCGAAGGGCGGCGATTATCGTGTGATTACGGACAACCGCCTGCCCAACGGCAATCTCTATGCCAGCAAGTACCATTTCCGTCTGGCAGACGGCGAGATAAAGCGGGTGCGCTTGCGGAAATACCAGGCAAATCTCACAGAAATGTTAGACAACTTCACTCTGGATGAATTTTGGGTTTTCGATGAGCAGGGAACCGCCGTACCAGGCAGCGAGCTGACAAAAAACTCTGCCATTCTGTTATGGCTGGAGGAGGGCGCAGAGCCTACGGAACATATTCTTAACGAAATGCTTGAGCAGAAAGAGGATTTCCAATATCTTTCACCGGACATTATATTTCTGGTTCGGGGGAAGGAGGCTCTGCGGAACGCCAAGGTGAAGAAGGTTCTGGAAGCCTTGCCCAAAATCCGTGTTTTCTATGACAGTTTTGTCCCCAATGTGGAGACTCTCGCCCGGCGGATGTATGTGGACCACGAGAAACTCCCTCTGATTCTGATTACAACCAAGAAGCTCAACGCGGTTTACGCCTGCAGCGGCTATCATGTCGGCAGCGGAAGTATGATTGTAAAAATCTGCAATTTGGCGTAACCTGCACCCCAGCGAAATTCCGGAAAGCACTTGTTGTGTTCTGAAGTATTTGCTATAATACTTACCAAATCATATGACAGAACCACACAAATCGTCCGGAAGGGGAATGACCTATGAGCAGCATCCAGAAGAGTGAGTATGCCTATACGCGCCGGGGAAATGCCCGACGGCTTCTCTCTGCCATTTATCAGGCGGGAACGTTGTCTCGTGTCCAGGCCGCAGATGTCACAGGGGTCAATATTATGACCGTGGGACGGATCGTGGAGGAGATGATCGGCCTTGGGATTCTTCAGGAGCGGGAGAAGGAGCGGGACAGTCATGTGGGCCGTCCGCCGAAATACCTCTCTCTGTCGGAGGAACATCTGCTCTGCGCAAGCATGGTTCTCGACAGGGATATGCTCCGCTTAGGACTGGTGGGTCCCCAGGGGCAGATTGCCTCATCTGCCAGCACGCCTCTTCCCGCAGGTGACTTTGTGCCGGAGCGGATCATCCCCTGGATGGCGGATGAGCTGGCGCGTTTTCTGATGGAGCGGCGGGACGTGTCCCCTCGGAGTACAGTAGGTATTGTAGTTCCCGGTATCTTGGATATCCAAAGAGGCGAGATGGTCTTTGCCGCTAATCTGCATTGGGACCATGTGCCTCTGCTGGAGATTCTGCATAAGCGTCTGCCGGAGTATGAATTTATTTTTGAGAACGACGTGAAAGCCGCCGCAGTAGCAGAATACCGGTTTGGCGGCCTGGGAAACTGCCGGAATTTGGTGGTGCTGAATATCAGCAATGGTATCGGTGCGGCGGCCATCGTAGACGGCGAGCTGTACCGGGGCAGGAATAATATGGCTGGAGAGATCGGACACATCATTATTAATCCAGCGGGAAAGGTCTGCACCTGTGGAAAAGTAGGGTGTTTACAGACCTACTTGACTCCCAGTGCCCTGCTTAGTGAGGCCCGGACAGTCTACCCCAACATTACGGTCCAGGAGATGTTCACCCGGTTTCGGAAGGGAGATCCCTTCATTAAAACATTGATTCATCAGCTGACAGAGTATATCTCTATTGCGATCAATCTTTTGGCCAACACCTATGCGCCAGAGGTGTTAATTTTGCGGGGAGACCTGCTGCAGGAGGGGCCGGTAATCAGGGAGCTGGTGAGCGATACTTACCGAAACAAACTCAACTGGTATATGCGGGATGCCTTTGAACTGCGCTTTGAGCAGATGGGGAGGAACAGCCCGCTGATCGGCGGCGGTATTCTGGCACTGGAGCGCGAACTGGACCGCTTATGCGGCATATCATGACATCCCTCCATATACGGATATTTTTCTCAGTTTTAAGACAGGCAGCTGCAATGGACAGCTGCCTGTTTTTATCTCTTTTTCCGGGTTGCCGTATCATGAAAACTGAAATGGTCTGGCTGATGGCGGGATTGTGTATATTCAAACATCACACCATCCGAATTAAACATCTGACTGGAAACAACAGCGAGACAATTATAATTTCCCAATTCTAAAAGCTGTTCATCCTGCGCTGAGATGTGTTCTACTGTGATCGTTCGTTTGCTGGTAACAATCTGCATCCCCAATTCCTTTTCAACATAGGCGTAGATAGAACGTTCCACAATCTCCGCTGTCAAACCCGGAACCAGTGATTTCAAAAATATATTGGTGTCCAGGATTAAAGGCTTTCTGTCCAAAAAGCGGACGCGCTGAATATAATAAACGTCTGCGGATATTTTCCCGATAGATGCCTAAAATTCCTATTGTTAAAATTTACATCCAAACTCATGCTTGAAAATCGGAGGAGCATGTTGTCGGTTTCTTTTTATGTAGTACTAATGG
>CAMWSZ010000020.1 GCA_947177005.1 uncultured Clostridia bacterium
CGCCGCCGCGGACTGTCGACTTGTACCGGAAGCCCTCACAACAGTAGCCTGATATCTATTTCTGAACAGCGGACGGGCCGCTTCTGATACGCGCCTATTTTAGCAGGTTGGCGATGTGGAGGAAATATTCTCGAAAAATACAGCCAGAGCGTAAAGATTGCGTGTTGGAAAAAACAAGTCTGGATAAACGATTGTCTAACAACGGTTTTAGGCCAACTTGATACCGTATTTTAATGCTACTAATTTATGTAACATAAAATAAGTCTTTGATACAAAAACCGGCTGTCTTGCAGTAATGCAAGACAGCCGGTTGACAGACTTTCACCGAATTTACGGAGTGCAGACCGCCTATTACTAAGCGGCAGGGCGACAAACCACCTCATTAGTTAAAATTCCATGTATTGCAGTAAGTACATGGTCAAACAGTCTTGGTCTGTCAGATAAATCAAGGCCACTGAGGAGACATTGTTCTGCAGCTACCAGAACTTCTTCAATCTGATGATGCTGGTCCTCATCCATCTCTAAAGTATCATGTGCTGCAGTCAGAAGGCGGTCAAAGGATCTGCTTATAGCCGTTCCTTTTGCGATATCCTGTTCAACTGCTTCTACCAATTCTGCGTATTGGTAATACAGTTCTATGCCTCTTGAAGTATGCGCCTCAGAGGCCGGATTTCGTGTTCTCTGTGTACTAGATTCATCGGCATTCTCCTGTTCAACCGCATGAATTATTCCTCCAATCTGATTGTGTGGGGCAGCATGTTCGTGCCCGATTGTGGTCAGGTGTGATGCTTCTCCAGGTACAAATGGGTTTGAAGGGTCTACTCTACGCATATTATTCCAAGTTGTTGCTCCACTGGTTTGTGGGGGCGGGGCGTTTCCGCCCGCCTCTTGCAGTCGCCTGCAAGTTCAGACTGTGCCTTCATCCCAATAGGATGCTCCGTGTCCAGTCGTTACACCTTCCCGATTAGCAGGGCTTGGCTCGGCGTTTTCTGTCAGACTAAGTATATAGTGAATCAGACAGAGTTCATGAACAAAATGTAAATTTTAGGAAGATAGAGCTACAAACAAATTAAATAGTTCTTTTATGAGGTGTAGTCATGCGAATGTACCAAGTTTACGTCTGTGATTTTTGCGGACATGAATCTACAAGCCACGATGAAATTGAGTTGTGCGAAGCAAGGCACATTGGGCTTCAGTCTATCGAAGAAAAGCACGAATACGATGCGTTAAAATCCGCTACCGCTTATTTTGCTAGCGTGGTTTACAGAATGAATAATAAGGAGACCCGTGCCGCTTATGATAAGGCGGTGGAAAAGCAACTTGTGTTTGAGGCAAAGCATGGTATATCCTGTTGAACAAAATAGTCCTTTTGTGAGGTGAAAACATGGAAGTTAATTTGAGCCGTAATAGTTTAGCGATGTGGGTCGTTTGTGAAGCAATTAGAGATAACACGCATCTGATAGACAAGTTTGATTACTCCAAAAATGGAATCCATGAAATCAAAATGACGGTTGACGGAGTAGAAGTCAACTTTCTAAACGTAATAAACCGCATTGATGAAATCCATGACAACATGGTCGAAAAGGCTGCTGGTAGAATGTATCTGGAGAAGTACGATAGGCGATCAGATGAGATTACCGATGAACTCACAAAAATTGCAGAGCGACTCAAAGAAATCAGACGAACAAAGTTCCCGGAAATAGATTGGGGTGATGATTGATGGGTTTGATAGACCGGATTTCTTCCATGAAACACCGACTGCCTGTGTAACTAAATTGTTCAATATGATTCAGGCGTGCAGGGTAGATGCCTCCATCATGAGAGGAAGAAAAGAGACTTACAAAATCGACTTTGAGTTGATTAAGGTGGCGGAGGCGTTGGTAAGCGAGCTTAAATCAATGTCAAAAAATTACTCTTTTATGAAGGAGGTAGTTGTTTGGTTCAAAATGTTGTAATAGGAAAGCCGCTTGTTCCTGCTTCTGAGCTGATAGCAAATAGCAAAACGGATTGGGAAGAGTGCGAACGGTCACAAACCCTATTTACTGATACGAGATTTCTTCCTGCTATTATGAAGGAGGCAGGTTTAGTCTCATCCATCAGTGAAGTCCGGCGGAACCAACCTGCACTTATGGTGAATTTAACCGAACCAGATTGTGTGTGGCTGAAATGGGGTAAGCGATTCTTATTTATTGTAATCGGGCTGGACAGATAAAATACTCGTTAATAGGAGGTCCATATGAACGAAGTGTGTTTCCCCAATGACGTTGTTGATGTTATACGATCATTTATCCAAGTCAATGAAGGCGATGAAGCAACGATTGCTCTAATTATCTCTATAGGGGCAGAATTGCTTGATGTCTCATCTGATACAATGGTGGAAATGATAAATCATGAGAGCGAATAGGTGGTGAGATCAATGTGGGAAACTCAATTTAGCGAACAAATGCTAGTCCTCAATTGTTTAGTTGTGATTCTTTGTACAACTAGAGAATTAGAGCGTGAGATGGCTGAGTTTTTAGATTGCCTCGGTTATCGATATCCTGATGATTCAATGTTAAGTCAAAAAGAACACTGGAGTGAGTTTAGAGAAAGCTTCTGTTACTTTGTGAACGATAGATATGTGCGGCGTGGGTCCAAAGAACTAGCCGAATGCTCACCTTATCGAAGATATACAAAATGTTCATTTCAAGGATTAAACGTATCAGATTTCGATATTGCCTCACGTCAAGAGCTTCTCTCTCTTCTTGGTATGTGAAAGGGGATAGTTGATAAATGTTTGAAACATCATTTGATTCTTCGATGTTAGGTCAGTCCAACATCATCGTGCATTGTCCAGACAAAGTTCTTGCTGATGAACTAATGGAGATTCTTGACGCCAATAGCATCAGATGGCATGGTGGGGCATCAGTTATAGGTAACTCACAGTGGGAAGTTTATGATAGAAAGACTTGCTACTGGATCGAAGGCTATTCTTTGCTGTTTGGAGATCTGGATTGTGTCGGGGATGGAGCATATAAAGGCTATATCAAATGCACGTTTTGTGGTGCCGATACCCCGGACTTCGAGGTTGCAACAGATGAAGAGTTTCAAGTTTTTTTAGGCTTTGATCGAACGGGGTGAATGCTTTGTGTGAGTTCTGTGAAAATCATGGGAAAAAGATGAGTCAGTTGTTTATTGATGATATTTTCATCACAAGTCCAGCGCAATATGCTCAAATGGGGAATATAGGCAGGCATCCGATTCCCCTTAATTTTTGTCCGGCATGTGGTGAGAAGTTCAAAGAAAAGCAAGAGTGAAGAGGGTGAAATTTATGTTTATTTCCATACATACTGGAGAAGAATACGGTACTTTACAAGAAGCTTTTAAGCACTTCTGTGGAGATAACATCTGCAACGGATGTCCATTTGATGGTTTTGATATAGATCATCCAGAAGGTAATATCATTTTTTGTGATGAGATTGTAGATAAATATCCAGAAGAGGCTATGCAGATGATAGGAATAGTCAAAAAAGATGAGAATTTTGAGGATAATTTTGAGTTTGATGAAATTGCATTTATGGATATGATGGGTTTCTAGGGCTTCCCGTGGGCTCGCCCCGGCTTTCTGACTAATCAATAAACCATAAAAATCCGCCACACGAAAGTGGGGCGGATTTACTATGCCCACGCGGCCCCAACCTCCACGCGGTGTGGGTGGATAACCAACCAATGGGGTACATAATTGATTAAAAGGAGAATACGTTATGGCAAAGATCGTAGTCGCAGGAAACGCAGTCGTCATCACTTCCGCCCTGAAGCTGGAGGACATCAAAACCGTCGAGAAGTACCGCCCCAACGAACTCGTCCTGAAGGGCGGCGAGGACGGCAAAGAACCCATCTTCCGGCTGGGCACTACTTCCGGCACCGGCAGCATCAACACCGTGGGCGCATCCTTCGGT
This sequence comes from uncultured Clostridia bacterium, assembly GCA_947177005.1. Lineage (GTDB taxonomy): Bacteria > Bacillota > Clostridia > Oscillospirales > Oscillospiraceae > Pelethomonas. Next base: position 3,939 of record CAMWSZ010000020.1, read on the forward strand.
CGTGAGGCGAGCGACGGCAGCGGTCTGGCGGCAATCACGATGGTCATGCCCGATATCCCGGTCAGCGATGTCACGGAGTGGGTCGCCGACAAGCTGGGCAGCGCGGTCATCAACCTGAACGCCGTCGAGAGCAAACTGCCGGATGTCCTGGTGTCCATCGAGGCCGAGAAAGCCGCCGTCATGAGCCACATCAGCGTCGCGGGCTGATTCGCCCCCCTAGAGCCGCCCCATTCCGGGGGCGGCTCTTCTGCCACCACACCAACAAATTTATTACATAAAAGGAGACTACAACTATGATTAAGGTCACAATCGGCAACAACGTCAAACGCGAGAGCATCATCATCGACGAAAACACCACCCTGCGCAGCGTCCTGGATACCAACGGCGTGGACTACACTCGCGGCGTCATGCACCTGGACGGCTCCTCTCTCCAGCCCGGCGACCTGGACAAGACCTTCGCCCAGTTCGGCATCTCCGAAAAGTGCTTCCTCCTCAACGTCGTCAAGGCCGACAACGCCTGATTCCCTCCCTACCACAGAGCTGCCCCTAATCTGGGGCGGCTCTGGCACGCCGTTGTAGCTCAGATGGTAGAGAGATGGAGTCGGCTCATCAGGTCACCGGTTCGAGTCCGGTCAACGGCAATCTTAATAGCGGCCATTGAGAGACGCATGGAACTATATCTGTGCAGCAGTACCAATGGCTGTTTGTGACGCTGGGTCGCTCCCATCCGTGAAAGCCGGACGGATCAAAACCGATAGAGCCATAATAAAGTCGAGTACCAAACGGGGCTAAGTGGCACTTTGTGATGCCCCACTCGCACCCTATGCAGACAGATCGTACAAGTGCAACATGACTGAAAGGAAGTGTGCAATTTGACCAGAAACTATTTTTTAGATTACATTGATGAATTCGATGGGTTAAAGGATTTATGCAGAGAACACGATTGTGATATCTGTGATGGAATCATTGACAGCCGTCAGTTTGATGAATATGTCGATGACGACATTAGCGAGGCTTTACCATATCACAATTGGCAAGAAATCCGTGATATGTTAAACGGAATCCCCTACGGATACGATTATTACCGTGTAGATGGTTCGTTTGATTACTCCGGCCTGGACTCATACGATTTTGAAAGTTATAAGCAGGAAGTCCTTGAGTGGATGGATGAAAATGGTTTATGGGATTATGAAGCTGATGAAGAAGAGGATGAAAATGACTCTGAAGAGGTAGAAGTTCTTGAGCCTGAGGAGCCCGAGGTTGAGGAGGAGGATTTTACCGTGTCTGATCTTATGAGTATGTGTGGAGCTGAGCTCCTCTCTATCAATCGTGCGTCCGAACAGCGTCGGCGGGAAGAGGAAAACGTTGACATGAGCCTATTGTTCACTGTTGCCGCTGCTGCCTGCTAAGGATATTGGTCATAAGCGGTGTCGCCGCTTTTGATAGTTGACTGCTTTGAATATTTGCTGTGCTTACATAAAAACTTTTCAGTGATTAGTTGCATAGCATCTTCTCGCTAATAGCAGAAGAAACAATATGATATCTTCGCTTTTTACAGTATCCATTTCAGCAAACAACTAAAAATTGATCCAATTTTCAGTTGTTCACTAAAATGTTTACGTAAAAAGCGTCGCTGTAGTGCATACGTCTCAGCCTCGTTACACACACACTTCGGCTTCGGCGTACAGAAAGCAGTCAACTTAGGGACGGTACAAAATTTATGTACCGTCCCTATCTTACATACAACGCCCAAAATAAAAAGGAGGAAAGTCTGTGAAATATTTGATCGTTGTTGATATGCAAAAAGACTTTGTAGATGGTGCTCTTGGTACAAAAGAGGCGCAGGCGGTTGTCCAGAATGTTGCCAATAAAATTCTGAACTTTGACGGTAGATTCTGCGTCACGCTTGACACCCACCAGAAAGACTATCTGTCTACGCAGGAAGGCCGTATTCTTCCGGTTATGCACTGCGTAGAGGACACAGATGGGTGGAAATTGGTTGAACCTATTTTTTCGGCATTTGATAAGCGGATATTAGAGGACGTTGTTGATGTGGAGTTCTTTATGAAACCCACGTTTGGTTCAACAAAACTGGGCGAGTTCTTGGTTTCCGCCAACAGCGTGGAGCCTATTGAAGAGGTTGTTCTGGTTGGGCTTTGCACGGATATCTGCGTTATCTCCAATGTTCTACTTGTCAAAGCGTTTCTGCCGGAAGTCAAGGTGACAGTTGATGCCGCCTGCTGCGCAGGTGTAACACCCGAGAGTCACGCTAACGCTCTGCGGGCCATGCAGATGTGTCAGGTGCATATTCAGAATTGGGAGGGATAAAAATGATTTTGTTCAACGGAAAAGCAGTGAATCCTACAAAGTTTCCCGATGGAACATCGTCGTTTCGGTTCGACGTATCTGGCCTGGAGTGCCCCAGTATTCCAACAATTGACACGATTGAGTGGAAGTACGATGGCGATCATGAATGTATCATTGTGTGGTATCTGGTCAAACAGATTCGCAGTATCTTGGGTCCGGCCATCCCCATCCAGCTCATGCTGCCCTATGTCCCCAATGCCAGAATGGATCGGGTGAAGTCTGGCGATGAAGTGTTTACACTGAAGTGGTTTGCCGACTTCATCAATTCCATGAATTTCTGTCATGTTGCGGTACTTGATCCGCACTCCAACGTGGCCGCCACTCTCATCAACAACATCTACGTTATGTGGCCTGATGACTACATCAGGTCTGTAAAAGCCTTGCTTGAGGAAGAGTATGGGTGTCACGATCCGCTCATGTGCTATCCAGATGAAGGCGCTGCCAAACGCTATTCTGAACTGATGAAGGCCGAGTATATATTCGGCATCAAGCATCGGGACTGGCGCTCTGGAAAAATCGAGAGTCTGGAGCTGACTACTCCTGAAAAGGTATCAGGCCGCGATGTACTTATTGTAGACGATATCTGCTCTCGCGGCGGTACATTTACTCACACGGCAAGAGCTTTGAAGGAAGCTGGAGCTAATGATATCTACCTGTATGTTTCTCACTGTGAGAACAGCATTTTCAAAGGGTCAGTGCTGACAGATGGTTTGATTCGCCATGTCTTCACCACTAGCAGTATCTATCGTGGGGAGCACGAAAATATCACCGTAATCGGAGGGAAGGAGTAATACCAATCCTGGTAAACCAGGTTCATGTAAGATTGATAAGTGCATGGTAAAACTGTCTGTTACTGCGTGAAATTATTCAATACGAACTTCGGGTTTGTAGAAAGTAGCTTGGGAGGATTAGGCAGTTGACCTAAACCAGATATGGTTGTGGTCGGTATGAAATACATAGCAAGCGTGAGCTTTGGCAAAGACTCTTTAGCGATGCTATTACGGATTATGGAAGAGAAGCTCCCATTGGATATTGTGGTCTTCTACAATACCGGAATGGAGTTTGAAGCGATATACCATATCAGAGACGAGATTACTCCTTTGCTGTCCAAACATGGAGTAGAATTTGTGGAATTGCAGCCAGCAGAACCTTTTCTCTACTCTATGCTTGAGCGAAAAGTTGTGAGCAAGCAAAAGGAGAGCACTTCGGGTATGGGTGGTGCGGCGGGCTTTGCCGATGGGGAACAGCGAAGAAGACGACAGCGATTAAGAAGTTCAAGCAGTCTATCGATGGAGAGACGGTCGATTATGTCGGCATAGCGGCGGATGAAACAAAGAGATTTGAAAAAGAGAAGTCTCCTCAACGGCGGTTGCCATTAGTCGAGTGGGGTATGACAGAAGCAGATTGTCTGCGATATTGTTATGAACATGGCTTTCACTGGATTGAAGAATCTTCCGTTTCCAGTAGCGGATATGTTGACCTGTACGAGATTCTTGACCGTGTTTCGTGCTGGTGCTGTACAAACAAAAATCTAAAAGAACTCAAGAATATCTACCAATATCTCCCAAAGTATTGGGATAGACTCAAAATACTGCAACGGAAAATCGAGAGACCGTACAAGGGGTACTATAAAGGAAAGCATCTCGGAGTATTCGAGTTGGAGGAGCGGTTCTCAAAGGAATTGAGGCTGATGAATAACAAAGCATAATGAGATGGATTATTAACTACATTCGGTCACTATTTTGTAAACACGAGTGGGAGCTGGTTGGAAAAACATCCTGTTATATCGACTGGTTCCCAAAAGATATGCCAGTTGGATATATTGTCGTGTATCGCTGCTGGAAATGCGGATATGTCCAAAAAATCAAATATTGAGTAAATGGAACAGGAGGAAACAATATGATTCAGTATAATCCGCTGCTCTGCCTGGATTTTTACAAAACCGCCCATGCTGAGCAGTACCCGCAGACGTTGACAAAGATGGTCTCCTACTATACACCGCGTATGACCCGGCTGTCCGACACCGAAAAGGTTACGATGTTCGGTCTCCAGGCGTTTATCAATGAGTATCTTATCGAAGCATTCAACAAATTTTTCTTCAAGCGTTCCTTTGGGAAGGTGCTTTCGGAGTATAGACGTGTTCTTCTCTCCACGATTGGAACGACCGGAGTGGGAGAAAAACGTTTGAAGGATTTATACAAATTAGGATACTTGCCTTTGGAGATTCGGGCTGTTCCGGAAGGCACCCGCACTGACATTAAGGTGCCGCAGATCGAAATCTCCAACACCCACCCGGATTTCGTATGGCTGGTCAATTCTATTGAGACTATGCTCTCCTGCACTATGTGGCATACTCAGATTTCCGCTGAGGTTGGATACCGCTATCGTAAAATTGTCAATGAATTTGCCGACCGCACCTGCGAAGACAGCGTTGCTCGGGCATAACTTCTCGGAGATTTCTCCATGCGTGGACAGGAGAGTGTCGAAAGCGCAACGAAGAGTTCTGCGGCTTTCTGCCTGAGCTTCCTGAATACGGCTACTGTTCCCGCTATTTTGTGGCTGGAGAGCAACTACGGCTGCAATTGTGCTAAAGAACCTGTGGCCTTTGGTGCGCTATCCACGGAACATAGCGTAATGTGTTCTAACTTTGCGATTGATGGCGATGAAATCTCGCATGTCCGCCGCCTGCTGACAGAGATTTATCCACATCAGAATTTTTCTATGGTCAGCGACAGCTACGACTATTGGGGATTGGTGGATAATATCCTGCCTCAACTTAAGGATGAAATCCTTGCTCACGATGGATGCCTGTCCATCCGTGGAGACAGCGGAGACCCCGTTGAAGTTGTCACGCAGACAGTGTTCAAACTGTGGGATATCTTTGGAGGCACCGAGAACAGCAAAGGCTACAAAGTGCTAGACCCGCACGTCAAAGCTTTGTACGGCGACAGCATCACGCCGCAGCGGTGTCGGCAGGTCTATGAAATTCTGGAGAGTAACGGCTTTGCTATCAATAATGTGGCTTTGGGCGTTGGGTCTTTCTCTATGCAATGTCTGGAGACCATCTGTGATGAAACCGTTCAAAAAGGCGTTCCGTCCTACGCTCCATATACTCGCGATACCTTTGGCATTGCTGTGAAGGCGACATATGCCGAGGATGCTGATGGAAAGCCAATTATGATCTTCAAAAATCCCAAGACTGATACCGGACATTTTAAGAAGTCGCAGCGCGGCTGCTGCCGTGTATTCAAAGACGGTGATGTATACACCTACGAGGACGGATTAACTTGGAATGAGGCTCAGGAAGGCAATGAACTTCGTCTCGTATTCAAAAATGGTGAGTTTATTCAAACATATACATTGGAGGAGGTTCGGCGAAATCTCCACGGGGATCAGTTCTAAAGAAAGAGGTGTGGATATGTTAGTTAATGCTAAGCAGACTAAAAATGAGATTGTTCAGTGGATTCGCGACTATTTTGCGGAGAACGGCCCCGAGTGCAGCGCCGTTGTTGGTATCTCCAGCGGAAAAGACAGCACAATCGTAGCTGCCCTGTGTGTTGAAGCGCTGGGTAGAGACAGGGTTTTCGGCGTGATGATGCCAAACGGCGTTCAGTCCGACATCAATGATTCGGTTAATGTCGTCAACGCTCTTGGAATTCCCAATATGAAGGTCAACATCAGTGGCGCATACAGCAAACTGATGGCTGCTGTCAGTGCTGAACTCGAATGTGATGCCAGCGAACAGACTAAGGTCAACCTCCCGCCTAGGCTTCGTATGGCTACGCTTTATGCAGTTGCTCAATCCCTTCCCAACGGCGGGCGTGTGGCGAACACTTGTAATATGTCCGAGGATTATGTCGGATATTCTACCAAATTTGGCGACAGTGCGGGGGACTTTAGCCCGCTTGCGAACCTTATGGTTCATGAGGTGCGGCAGATCGGATATGAACTGCCGATTCCCATGGAATTGGTAGATAAGACCCCAACGGATGGTCTGTGCGGCAAGACCGACGAGGATCATCTTGGCTTCACATATGCCCAGCTCGACGACTACATCATGAATGGAACGAGCGGGATCTTGTCTATCGATTCTGCTATCTATACGATGCACCAGCATAATTTGCATAAGCTGAATCTAATGCCGTCTTTTAGGCCGCAGAAACTGTGTGAAGCCGTCTAATGTATTAAGAATCGGAGGAGGTCTTTAGATGGCCAATAAGCACAGCAGGCCAAAATTTTCTCCCATCATCAGCGATTTCGTAAAATGATGGAGGAAGCGGCCAAAGATTATGCTTGGAACTTTGAAGAAGTGGGTCGTATGGATAAGCTTACGCAGGACTACCTTCATAAGCTTGAACTTGACAACCTAAACTACAAAGAGCGGGCCAAAATAGCAACACAGATCACAAAATGCAGGCAGGCCCGGCGAGCGTGCAAAGATACCGTTGAGGTGCTGAAGCCGCTCGTGGAATTCCTTGAAAGCGACAGGGGCAGGAATCTATATAACCTGGTACGCGAAGCGCTCGGTAAGACCAGAAAGGTGGAAGAGCGTATGGAAACTCGCGTATACAGACCAAGAGTTCTGAAGGAGGAGTCTGTATGAATATTGTTTTCTGGCTTCTCATCGTCATCGTGCTGGTTCTGATCTGGTTCTGCCTTAGCTTTGCCTTTAAGGGCATCGGCGGAATCTGGTTGAAACTGTACAACGGTGCAAAGAAAGAAATCGAGGGTGATAAGCCCGAAAAATCGAAAGAATGTGAGGATGATTCATCAAATGAAAGGTAAAATTGGTGCAATTCTGCTGGCGCTGGTCATGGTCTTCGGCCTGATCGGTGCCATTATCTGTCTGGAGCGTGTTCCCGCTGGCTATGTCGGCGTGGTGTACAACATGAACGGCGGCGTGGATGGAGAGGTGCTGACTCAGGGATGGCATTTGGTCCCTCCGACCAAGAAGATCACTACATACTCAATCGGCATTGAGCAGTCTTATCTGACCGCAGAGGATAAGGGAGATTCCAGAGAAGACGAGAGCTTCAGTATTCCTACATCCGACGGCAAGACCGTGCGTGTAAATCTTGAGTTCTCTTATCGTTTTGACGAAGGCAGCGTGGCGAGTACCTTCGTCACTTTTAAGGGCAAATCAGGCGAGACGATTAAAGACACATTCATCAAGCCGAAGGTTATCGCCTGGACGCAGGAGGTTTCCGCAAATTATCCGGTCACGGATATTTTTGGTGACAAGCGTACTGCTATCAATGCAGAACTTGATACCTACCTGCGGGAAAAATTTGATGTCTATGGTATTATCATCGATACGGTGAATTTTACCGACATTTCTGTTGACGCGGAGACAGCGGCTGCTATCCAGAAAAAGGTCACAGCGCAGCAGGAACTGGAACTGGCAAATATCGAAGCACAAACTGCAAAAATCCAAGCAGAGAAGGATAAGCAGGTTGCCGAGATTGCAGCTCAGCAGGCCATTGTTGAGGCCGAGGCTGCTGCAGAGGTCGTTCGCATTGAGGCTGAAGCTGAGGCTTCTGCCAATCAGAAGATCGCTGCATCGTTGACGCCAGAGCTGATTGAAAAGATCAAGTACGAGCAGTGGAACGGCGTGGTGCCAAAGGTTACTTCATCCAGCGGCACCATTATCGACTTTGACAGTCTCGACTAAACAGTAAACGAACGGCCATAAACTTGTGCCCCGAGTCGCTTGGCCGTTCTGACCAGACCGTCATAGAAAGCCTTCTTGCCTGTGGAGTTTCCACCACAGTGAGAAGGCTTTCTTTTCGTAGAAAAGGACTGAATATATGAAAAAAGGGATTATGCAGCGAGATGCAATGCAATCACCCTCTCTGAGTCTGTCTCGAATGAGGAATGACGATGAAAATCCATACCAGAATCTTGCTAACGCTATTGTCTGCGTTGCGGCAGACGATTACCGCACAGCTTTATCAAACGGGGATAAGCCGCTGCTGTTTAGTCTGCAAAGCTTTTTTCGTTCGCAGTGGTGTGGGATACTTACCACTATTGATACAGAGTGCCTAATGGACGCTTTACACAAAGAATGCGAAGGGCGGATCGAAAAAGCAGGAGGTGTGTCTATTGTATGTAAGTATTAGTAAAGGTAATGGAAAATTAGGGGTTATCCAAAGTGTATCCTTTCCATCCGGCATAACTTGCAGACAATGTGACTGCATTAAGAAATGCTATGCACACAGAATAGAGCGTCTCCGACAAAATGTGGAGGCGGCGTATCAATCAAATCTGCGCGTATTGACCGAACAGCCGGATATCTATTGGCGGGAAGTCGAAGCGGCTATTATGCTGTCTCGATTCTTCCGCTTTCATGTTTCCGGAGATATCCCTAATGAAATATACCTTTATCAAATGGTTGCGGTTGCAGAACGGAATATGCACTGCGAAATTTTGTGCTTTACAAAAAGGTTCGAGTTTGTTAATGAACTTTTTATGCGTGGAATTGCTGTCCCTAAGAATCTGCATATCATTTTTAGCGCATGGCCAGGACTGGAAATGAGCAACCCGTATAATCTGCCTGAAGCCCATGTCAGGTTTCGGGACAAGACTACTACGGCGAGGGTAGACGCAAAGGAATGTAACGGAAACTGTACAGAGTGCGCAATAACGGATGGCGGATGCTGGTCTCTGGGGCTTGGAGAACAAGTTGTGTTTAATGAACACTAGGGGAGATTAGGAGGAATTTTATGACTTTCTCTCAGTTTGAAGAGCTGGCAAATAATGGCGTGATTGTTGAATGCAAGACGGTTCTTCAAAGAAGGAATGTTCTTGAATTATTTCAAGAAATGGGATTTGAGGCTGGTGCCGCCTCTAAAGCCCACCTTGTCTTGGATGTAGAAGAAGACAAAGATACCAGATTTATGCACCCTGGCGTTAATGCCAACTCAAGACGTGTATCATGCTACAGAAAATTTGATGAAGCTCGAAGCACAATAGGCCATGGTGTTTACTACCAGGATATTGCAAATCTTGCTGAGAACCCGAGATTATTAGATGATCGAAGTGATGAAGAGTTCTTAAAAGATTTCGCACTGCTAATCCAATAGCATCCTGCGCGGTAAGGAGATAGCAAACAGGAGGTGTGGGCAGATATCGGAAAGAGATAAGAAGAGCAGAATTGAACTATTTGACACTTATGGTATTCTCTGTATTGGTACAGCGGAGTTTTTGTTTGATTTAGATAATCTCGCCTTGATTGAAAGCCGCAGCTGGTATCGGGATAAAGACGGGTATCTTGTGAGCTGCTACTTCTATAACGGAAAACGGCGGTTAGTTCGTTATCACAGAATTGTGTTAAATGCCAAGCCTGGACAATTTGTTGACCATATCAATAAGAACCGGGCCGACAATCGAAAATGCAATCTGCGATGCTGCAATCGAGATGAGAACGATCGAAACCGCAGTATTTATTCTACCAATACCTCCGGAGTAACCGGAGTTTACTTTGATAGGCAGCGCAACCAATGGGCGGCAAGTATCTCATATAACAAAAAAAGAATGCTTATTGGCCGGTTTGTAGCGAAAGAAGATGCGATCAAAGCTCGCCTTGAAAAGGAGGCAGAGCTGTTCAAAGAGTTTGCCCCACAAACGGCATTGTGGAGCATAGCGGATTAGGAGTAGTTCCGTATGGAAATTTTGAAACCTTGTCCTTTTTGCAGCAGTAAAGCAAGACTGTTTACAGCTTTTGGAACCATAGTAGAATGTGAAAAATGTGGAGCAAAAATATACGATTTTACAGAAGAAAAAGCGATCAAAAAATGGAACAGAAGGGTGATTGTAGATATCGCAAGCAGCCGTAAAAGCTGATACGTCCCCTATGTTTGCAAGAATACACTGAAAACAAGGATGAGTATGGTGATGCTTATGGGAAAGCAATTCAAGGAAAGAACCGAGTCACGCATGGTCAAGGTCACAGATAACTGGTGTCCATGTTATCCCAATAACGAGATCTGTCTATCCATTGTTCTTCGATCGTACAAACCATACCCAAAAGCCGGTGAGGACAAAACCGTATACTATGTGAAGATAATGGCATGGGGAATGGATGATACTGGCGTAGAGCTGGAGTTTGACGGTAGCAGGGGGTGTGCAGAGAGCAGATATAGTTTCTGGAAGACGCATATTTTTGACAAAGTCTTTGACGGCGTAGATATGAAGTGGTTCTTTGAACATGCATTTGTGCCAGCATAAAATAAATTGGGTGGTGATGAAATTGAATCCATGTATAGAGCTCTGCTGGAATCGATACAGCAGGCATTATTCTCCTGAGTGCGATAATAAATGCGACTATGCAAAGGCGGTTTTAGAAAACAAAGCGCTCAAACAGTCACTCGTTCAATCGGCATCTGAACAAGCCGCAGCTGAACATGGACGGTGGCTCGATGAATATATGGTTGACCAGGAAAATTTGTCTATGGAGTGCTCTGCCTGTGGCGGCAGGCATATTGCATATTGGAAGACTATAGTGCCTTATTGTCCAAATTGCGGTGCAAAAATGGACTTAAAGGGATAATTTTGAGGAGGTAAAACAATGGAAACAAAAAGGGATATGTCCCTGGCGTGTGAGATGCGTTACGAAGAATACTGGGCCGCAGTTCACATTCAGAAGGCCATGACGCAGGAAGACTTCGATAAGTGGCTGCACGACAACTGCTACCGGTGCAAGTTCATGAGCGAAATCTGTATGAAAAAATAATCTGATAGCAGCTCCCACCATTCGTTTGGCGGGAGCTGCTGAATTGTTTGTGCAGCGAATATATGCCAAAACTGCGGAGCCGAGTATATCAGCAGGCCATATATAACAAGTAAAAAGGGGTGAAATGATTTGAAATGTCCGTTTGAAAAAGAACTGCAAGCAGGAACAATGGTGTGCGATTACATGGAATGTAAACCTCCAGTTGGAGTAGAACAATGCCCAACAGATATTTTTAATCGCTGTCAAGGTGATGAAGAAACTGTAGAGTTTCCAGCAGACGATGCGGCTCCTATAAAGAATAGTTTGGTGGTGGAATAAATGTGGCTATACAGAAAATTCCTCTTGTCTAACTGGTTGCAGCGAGCAACTATAGCAATCATCAAAACTACTGACAGAAGAAGACAGAATTGAACCAGTGCTGGCAATCACGAAGGGAAACAAGGTCCAGAGCCCGAGAGACAGACTGTGGGAGATCGTCTGGTGAACGGACTTTCCATGCACGGAGAAAAGCCTTCATTTTGGACCACATTTTTTCAATAGGATTGAGATCCGGGCTGTAGGGAGGAAGATATACCGGGGTAATACCATGAGAAGCCAGCAATTCGCCCACAGCTTTCATACGATGGGTACGCATATTATCCATCACGACAATATCCCCCGGATGCAGAGTGGGAAGCAGTGTGTCCTTCAAATAGGTCAGGAAACGCTCTCCGGTCGTTCCGCCCTGGTAAGTGGTAAAAACTTTCTCTCCGTTGAAGCGAATAGACGACAATACCGTTGTGGTTTTCGGTGTATTGAGCGGTGCGTGGTCTACTACTCGCTGAGAAGACGGTGCTCTCCCGTAACGCCGCGTCAGATTGGTATTAACGCCGCTTTCGTCCAGAAATACCTGATGTTCTGCCATTTCTGCTGTGATGTTTTCCTTCCACAGTTCCCTTTTTTCCTGTACGTCGAAGACGGTCACGCTCACTTGCGTACCGTGTCTTCTTTTTCAACGTATAGCCCAGAGACAAGATCGCTCGCTCTACTGTGGAATAACTGGCATCCAGTCCCAGTTTTTCTTGTATCTCCTCTACCGTGCTATCCGGATTCTCGTCCATGCTTTTTGGGATTTCCTCTTTATCCTCCGCTGTCAGTAATGGTTTCCGGCCTCGTTGGCTGGTTCGCAACGCCACGCTCCCTGTTTCTCGTTTTTGCTGCGCTAACCGATATACTGTTCGCTCACTTACCGAATATGCCGCTGCGATTGTTTTGGCATCTCCTGTCTTTTCATACCCTTTTACCAGCAGTTCCCGCGCTTCATTATGCAGCATTTCTATCATCCCCTCTCCCTCTGTTATACCACTCTTGTCAATACCTGCCACTATTTTTGATGGTTGCTATAAAACGCGCTTCTGCATGGTTGTGTACTCCTGTTTTAATTTTAATAGCTGGTTTCAACGCTGCTCTTTTCCGTATACATTTTGTAAAATACTTCCGCAATCCGTGCAGG